>JAFDAT010000254.1 GCA_019313725.1 Deltaproteobacteria bacterium | reverse complement strand
AAAAAATTTGAATTTTACGGGGAGACACTAAAAGCCGCTCTTACTAAGCATGCTGAAAAACACAATACCACGGTCGATCACGTTCTGGAGGTCTGCCAATACCAGGCCCGGGGGGAAACAGCCTTTATACCCCATTATGAAGAGCCCTTAATTGCAGGCGCTCAAAAAGAGTTTCCATTTATTTTTGTTGATCACAAATCCCGCTTGAACCGGGAGGGCCGAACCCCCAACTGCACCTGGTATTATGAATTCAAGGATCTCGACCCCGGTGATGAAGTTTGGGCGGATGTGGCCAAGATCAATCCGCTTGACGCCGGGAAAATTGGCATTAAATCCGGTGACGATATCAAGGTTACCTCAGAAACAGGCAGTCTGACCTGCAAAGCCAAACTGTGGGAGGGTATCCGGCCCGGCACTGTGGCCAAATGCTACGGCCAGGGGCACTGGGCATACGGCTCTCTGGCAGCAAAGGAATTCGGTAAAGTTCCCCGGGGCGGCAGCAACAATGACGTCATTCCTGCGGTTTACGATCGTCTTAGCGGCAGTACGGTTCGTCATGCCGGTGTACGCGTCAAAATCGAAAAAATATAGGAGGTAAACGCATGCCAAGATATGCAATGGTAATCGATCTACAACGCTGCGTCGGATGTGGCGCATGCAGTATAGCCTGCAGGAACGAAAATAATGTTCCCGAAGGCATATACTGGTCCAACAAGATAACGGAAACCGTAGGCACTTTTCCCAACGTCAGATATCACTACATTCCGACCCTGTGCAATCACTGCGAGTATGCGCCGTGCGTCAGGGGCTGCCCGACCCAGGCCATGCACAAACTGGACAATGGTATCACCATGCATGACCCTAAAAAATGCATTGGTTGCAAGTATTGTGAATTCAACTGTCCTTACGGGGTAATTTACTTTAACTGGAAGGCCCCACACCAGTTCTGGAGAAATAAAAATTCTCTACTTAAAGGCGGAACAGCCTCACCCAGAGAAGAGGTCAAAAAGGTCGGTGCCAAAAAAACGCCATACGAAAACCCGGAGAGAGGCGCAACCCTGCCTGCGAATAGGTCCAAGGGTGTCGTCGAAAAGTGTACCTTCTGTGACCACAGGGTGAAAAAGGGTTTGCTGCCCCGTTGTGCTGAAGCATGCCCCGCCAATGCCAGGGTTTTCGGTGACATCAAAGATCCCAACAGCGATGTGTCGAAACTGCTCGGCAAATTCCGCCCATTCAGACTGCGGGAGCAGATCGGAACCAACCCTCATATATTTTACATTCGGGGTTTCAATCCGGCCCAGTACAAGCAGACCAAAGGAGGTATCTAAATGAGTGCGAAAAAGGGACTTTTCAGTATCTGGATGGCGATTCTGGGGATCATCATCCTGATTGGACTGTTTACAACATATAAATTGTTTACCACCGGTCACGTATTGTTCAATACAAACGACGTGGTCATCTGGTCACTGCCTTTGGGGGTATATATTTATCTGGCCCTGGCCAGCTCCGGCCTGACAATTTTGGCTGCCCTGCCCCTTGTTTTTGGCATTGGAAAATATGAACCTTTTGCAAAGCGATTGGTGTTTTTAGCCATCGCGACACTATGCGGAGCATTCGTATCGATTGGTCTTGAACTGGGCAATGTATTTCACATGATTTATATCATGTTCTCACCCAACCTTTCATCGCCAATTTGGTGGATGGGGGCAATCTACGGTCTCGAACTCATTGTTCTGATCGTCAAGTTCGGATTGATGCACAAGGGTGATTGGCATAGCGGATTCAGCAAAGCGCTTGCCACGGCTTCATTCATACTGGCCTTGGTTGCACCATTAATGATTGGGTCTGTATTCGGTATTACCGAGTCCAGGGTAACCTACTTCGGACCGGTGATGTCCATTTATTGTCTGTTAATGGCTTTTATGAGTGGAACCGCTTTGTTTCTTTTCTACAGCCTTATCGTGAACAAACTTAACGGGAACGGTGTTCCCACAGAGTTGTATGATGAGTTTGCCCTCATTTTCACCTACGCAACAGCTGTGGTCGTCGGTTTTACACTGCTGAAGTTTGCCATCGAATCGGCCACAGTTGTGCCTGAATTTCTGGCATATCACCAATTTGAACACGCCTTTGGTGCTATTCGTGGACTTCATACGGAAGTACTTTTGGGATTATTCCTACCCTTTGTTCTACTGCTGTTCCCAGCGGTACGCAAAAGCGTTGGGGGCAAGATAGCCGCATCTGCTTTAATTCTTACAGGAACACTTTTCATGCACATGGAAATCCTGCTGGCCGGACAAAGTCATCCGGTGGGTCCCAAAGCAGAGCAGTATCCTGAGTTCATAAATTATTTTCCAAGCATCTGGGAATTTTTAGTCTTTTTGTTTGCCCTTGGTATCATGCTCCTGCTCTATTCTCTTGGTGAACGATTCCTGAATCTGACTGAAGCGCCCGAATAATATCAACCTCCGACCGGCCCGGTAAAGGGCCGGTCGCAATCTATAATCTATTGGACTCCAGGAAAACATATGAAGACACAAGAATTTATTGAGTATGAACAGTTGAGATTTGACACCTATCGTTTACTGGCCAATGCTTTCTACTTACCTGATGAATGCCTCATCGACAGTTTGGGAACACTGGAAAAATGTATGGAGGAGATTTGCGAAAAATCCTTGGAACAAAATAATATACCCGTTGGTATAGGCAAAAAGGACGGCATTGAACTTATGAAAGTCGATTATGCCAAGCTTTTTGTAGGCCCCTTCAGCCTCCTGGCCCCGCCCTATGGTTCTGTATACCTGGAAGGTGAAGGTGTTGTGATGGGCAATTCCACCGCAGATGTTCAAAAATGGTATCGAGCCTCCGGTTTGGATGTAGATGCCCAATTCAAAGATGCACCAGATCACATTGCCGCTGAACTCGAATTCATGCATTTTTTGATATTCAAAGAAATGGAGGCAACGGACCAGGGAAGTGCAGAAGGCGTTATCAAATATTTGAAAATGCAGCGATCCTTTCTCGAATATCATTTAGGTGCCTGGATATCTGATTTTGCAGACAACGTCGTGAACAATGCCCAAACAACCTATTATCGAAATCTGGCAAGGGCAACTAAAGCCTTTGTGATGGACGATCTTCAGACGATAACTGCATTGCTGGATTCATGGCAATCTGAGGTTGAAAATTCTGTGGGATTAGAAGCGGTCCAGGCATGATGTTTATATTATTTCATCCTATTAGACCGTACCCTCATCATGCCCGTGCCAAAAAAAATTTATCACCCGTTATGTTAGTATCAACATAACGATTCTTAGGAGAACAAACATGCAGGATTTTGAAACACTAATGGCGGGATCTGCTGAAACCCACGGACATTTATGCCCAGGCCAGGTTGTAGGTGTTCGCATGGCCATGCTCGGTTGCAGGCTCATTGGTCTCGATGAGCCTACCTGTCACGAACAGATTAAAAAACTCATCGTCTATGTGGAAATGGATCGCTGCACTGCCGATGCGGTTGCATACGCAACCGGTGTTAAATTAGGTCGCCGGTCATTAAAATTTATGGACTACGGCATTATGGCGGCTACCTTTGTTAATCTTGAAACCGGCAAGGCCTTCAGGGTTCTGTCCACGGAAGAATCCCGCGACCTTGCAGAAGCTTACGCACCGGAAATTCCAAAAAAACATGCCCGCCAATTGGAAGCTTACAAACGTATGCCGGACAGTGTGCTGTTTAGAGTACAGAAAGTCGATGCTCGCGTGAAAGACGCGGATATGCCGGGACCCACACGATATAAGACAAAATGCCAGCTATGTGGGCAGGTCATTAGGGATGGCCGCGAAATTGTCAGAAATAATAAGAATATTTGTAAACCGTGTTCACAAGAAAGTTATTTCAAGCATGCCCGCGAGGTTACATGGCCGGAAATGGATTGGACGCCCTCAAATGTTACAGGCATTACGGAATCCCAGATAGAACGTGACAAGACCGACCTGCTACACATCAATTGAAATTTTGCTTTGCTGTATCATTGCTAAAGGAGAGACGCCGTGCTGAAAAAAATAAAAGTGGAAAACGCCGTAGGAACCCAATTGGCCCATGACATAACCGAGATTCGCCCTGGCGAGTTCAAAGGGGCAGCCTTCAGAAAAGGCCATACGGTTTGTGACGACGATATCTGCCAGCTTCAAAAGCTGGGTAAAAACCATTTATATCTTATTGATTTAGGCGATGATGAGATTCATGAAAATCAGGCAGCCGCAATTCTTGCAAGGGCACTTGCCGGAGATGGGGTTGTATGGGAGGACGACCCCAAAGAGGGTAAAATCGGTCTTCATGCAGCTTTTGACGGCCTGCTTAAAGTGGAAACCACCTCTCTGGCTGCCTTCAATATGATTGATGAAGTCATGTGTGCCACTCTGCACAACAATACCTTGGTAAAAAAAGGAGAAGTGGTTGGGGCCACCCGTGCAATACCGTTGGTGATGAAACAGGCTCCGGTGGAACGTGCAGCGGCCATTGCTGCACAGTGTAAGGGTACATTGAAGGTAAAGCCACTTAGAAAAGCCAAAACTGGTCTGATCATAACCGGCAATGAGGTCTTCCACGGTTTGATCGAAGATCGCTTTGCGCCTGTTCTGTCTGAAAAAATAGAGGCCCTGGGATCTGAAGTGTCGGGTGTCATATTTACACCCGATAATCAGGACAAAATTGTTCAAGCCATTAAGGAGCTTCTGGCAGGAGACTGTGACCTGTTGTTGCTTAGTGGTGGTATGAGTGTTGATCCGGATGATGTCACCCGAAAATCTATAAGGCGTGCCGGTGCTGTGGATTTCAATTACGGTGCTGCCGTCCTACCCGGTGCAATGTTTCTGACCGCTTATATAGATAATACCCCTTTGCTTGGAATTCCAGCATGTGGTCTGCATCACAGAACCACCGTACTCGATCTTGTTTTGCCTCGTATTCTAGCCGGGGAAATGATTGGAAAAAAGGAACTTTCCTTTATGGGACATGGCGGGCTGTGCAAGGATTGTCAGGAATGTGTCTATCCGCATTGTCCCTTTGGCAGGGGTTTATAAGCGATTAATCTGAAACGCAATGAAAAGGAAGTTAGACGATGAAATTCGGAGTGAACATAATTGGCCGTATAAAGGCGGTTTCTGTCAGTGAAACCAAGGGTGTTAAAAAAAGAAATATTTCTTCAGTAAACCTGGTTGAAAATTTCGGTATGCAGGGAGATGCGCATGCAGGAAAATGGCACCGTCAGCTCAGCCTGCTGGCAGATGAGAGTATTGATAAAATCCGTCATAAGGGGCTTGCTGTGTCAGCTGGTGACTTTGCAGAAAACATTACAACCGAAGGTATAAGTTTGTGGGAACTGCCGATAGGTTATCGGTTCAAACTGGGAAGAGAAGCCATTGTTGAAGTGACTCAGATCGGAAAGGAATGCCACAAGCGCTGCGCTATATTTCAACAGGTGGGTGATTGCGTCATGCCCAGGGAAGGAATCTTTACCAAGGTTTTA
>JAFDAT010000253.1 GCA_019313725.1 Deltaproteobacteria bacterium | reverse complement strand
TACGTAGGCGGAATAACGCGACCAGTTAGTGCCGAATTGAAATTCGAGCGTGATGCCTGTGACAACCCCGAGGGCAAAATTGATCAGAAACAGTTTACCCCAGAATTTGGTCATTCGAAGATAGGTTTCATCACCTGTCTGGACATAGCGGGTCTCCATGACGGCTATGAGGACGGACAGTCCTAGGGTCAAAGGGACAAACAGGAAATGAAACATTGTAGCGGCTGCGAACTGCAGCCGCGATAGCAATACAACGTCCATGACAACTCCTTTTACAGTTGTAAAGAATTCATTGCGGACTTACGGGGCCGGACAGGTGTTATACGCCGCCTTCGAGTGTGCACTGGGTAAAATCGATCTCTTTCCCACACTTGCTGCAGGTATGCGTTTTGTCGAACTCATCTGAAAAAATTTCTTTCTCTTCACCGCATTCAGGGCATTTGCAGGAAAATGTTTTTAAATTTTTGAACTGTTCCCAACCAGGGCAATGTTGTGGTGTAGACATGCTGACCTCCCTTTTTTGAGGGTTCCAGGATCCTGATTTGAGTTTATTTAACGATGACTAATCGGCAGATGATTCTCTCTAACCGATGACGCTTACGGTGCAAGCCAGAACAATTAATCATACCTGCAGTTTTTCTGCAATCTGTTTTCCATAATCCTGGGCCATTTGAATACCCCCGCCGAGAGTGCTCGATTTTAACCGCAAGGGGCCTGTTACCATATTCATTTGGAATATATTGGCCATGGTTTCGAAGATACGATCGGGAGCTTCTCCGCTCCAACCGAAGGCGCCAAAACCACTTCCGACCTTCTTTTCCAAACCCGCCTTTTCAGCCAGAAACAGCAGGGTTTTCATCCCCGCCATCATATCTCCGTGATAGGTGGCGGATCCAAACGCATAGGCGTCAAAACCCTGGAGATCGGTTTCATTTTTTATATCTTTGGCATTTTTAACGCGGGCCTCATTGCCGGTAAAACGAACACCTTCGGCAATAAGGTTCGCAATTTTTTCTGTTTCTCCCGCTCGTGTCGCAAATACAACAAGTACTTTTCCCATTTTTTTCTCCATTTATATTTCGTTGCACACTGTCGAGCATGAAAATCTATATTCGCTTATCTGTGCCATCGAACTCACAGTCGGGCGTATAGCATGTGTTGTCCAGGAACTCACATTTTTCTTTGCAGGACGGGCATTCGTTGGGGGGCGCATCGGCGTCCAGCGCGTACCCGCAGTTTGAGCATTTCCAACTGGCCATGTTCGTACCTCCTTTATTTCCCCGCTACTTACAACACGGGGCGAATTCAAAATGTCAAGTGAACCAACGTTGATGAATCGCTATGCGCTACCGTTTAACGCCGAGGGTGCAGCTCTTTTCAGCAGTTCACGGTCGATCATGAACAAACCGCCCTTGTCTTCTTTGACGAGTTTGAGCTGTTCGAGAACACCACCGGCACTCTCCTCTTCTTCTACCTGCTCGGTCACAAACCACTGCAGGAAGATATGGGTGGCATGATCGTGTTCCGCGTTGGCAATTTCCACCAGATTGTTGATCAAGCCGGTTACCATCTGTTCATGTGCCAGCGTTTTTTCGAATACCGCCAGGGGTGAGTCCCACTCGTGGGGCGGTGCCGCGATGGCGGCCGGAATGACCCGGCCGCCGCGCTGATTGATGAAATCGTAAAATTTCATGGCATGAACGAGTTCCTCCTTGGCCTGCTGAACCATCCAGTTGGCAAATCCATCCAGGTTGATAGACTTGAACCAGGCGGTCATGGACAGGTATAGGTAAGAAGAATACATTTCAGCATTAAATTGTTCATTCAATGCGTTTTGTACTTTTTCGTTCAGCATGTGTCTATCCTTTCCAGAGTCCGTGCAGGTTGCAATAGGCCCGTGCAGTGACATCCGTTGCGTCTGTTTTAAATACGGCTTCAGGCGTGTCGCCCGGGTTGAGGAACTGGAAATAACAGTTGGCCCCGGCCACGACTTCGATCCATTCGATGTAATGCTTTTCCTCCATCGGATGGGCAACATCACCTACCTTTACGCGGACACCGCCATCGATTTTTTCCACCACCGGAACATGCTTTTCCTTGGCTGCATCCACCGTATTTTCCTTCAGCTGGTTCATTGCCTGTCCACAGCATACCAGTTCGCCGGTACCACCGTGAAGAACCTCAACAATATTTCCACAAAGTTCACACTTGTATACTTCGCCTCTGTTGGCCATTTTCAATTCTCCTTTTGTAAAATTCAGTAAATTCCGTTTAGGTTAGACGCGCTTTTGTTACCAGTTTTCACCCAGGAGTTCAAAGTGAGCCTGGGGGTGTGCACAGGCCGGACAGGAAAGCGGAGCTTCCTGACCTTCAAAGAGATAACCGCAGTTTCTGCAGCGCCAGGTTACGCTTTGGTCGCGTTTGAAGACACTGTCCGCCTCGATATTGGCGGCGAGGCCGAGATAGCGTTTTTCGTGCTGTTTTTCCGCTACCGCGATGGCTTCAAAAATCATGGCTGTTGCCTCGAAGCCTTCTTCGCGTGCTGTTTTGGCAAATTCCGGGTACATGGTGGTGTACTCATAATTTTCGCCTCCGGCGGACTCCTTCAGGTTCTCCAGTGTAGAACCGACAACACCAGCCGGAAATGCGCCTGTGATCTCCACTTCTCCGCCCTCCAGAAGCTTGAACAGGCGTTTGGCGTGCTCTTTTTCCTGCTGGGCGGTCTCCTCGAAAATATGAGAAATTTGAACGAAGCCCTCCTTTTTGGCTTTGCTGGCAAAATAGGTGTAACGATTTCTGGCCTGGGATTCGCCTGCAAATGCCGTCAGAATATTTTTTTCAGTTTGTGTGCCTTTAAGATTACCCAATGTTTCCTCCTTTGTGGTGATAGATTGATTGTTGTCTGGTGATGGCTGCTACTCGCAGTCTTCGTCCCACCAGCCTTTTTTCTGGTGTTTATAACGCTCGTCTTCAGCCAGTTTTTGTATCTTATAGGCGGCATCACGAAGGATGCCATATAGGATACCGCAGCCGATATCTTCCCTGTCTGCATCGCCTACATTGGCCAGCTCGATCATTTGTTCGGTCAGGTGAAGCGTTTTTTTGATGTTTCTGTCACAGGGTTTCACAGATATCAAATCTCCGGATTGCATGCTTTTTTATGGTGTATGATGTGCCCAAAGGCGGCCCGGCCAACAACCGGTACTCAATACACTAATCAAAATACGTGCCAGAGATGCGCTTTACGATTACTTTTCGAATTTTCGGGGAATATCAACACCCTTTCCGGGTATATCGATGGGCACAAAATAGCAATTCCAGTGCCGGCCATGTATGGCAGGAATGGTGCAATTCACATGCAATTATCTATTATTTAAACATTTTTTCGTGATCCTGAGAAATTTCATGTTTATATACGGCCTGGAATAACGGCCACATGAACCCCGTTCAGACCTTCAATCGGCTTTTCGCAGCAAATGCGTGCGGTTGGCTGTTGAATTACATGGTGTTGATTACCAAGAACGGTCCAGAATATCTTGTCCGGTACGGTAGTAATCGAGCTAATTATTTGAAAATAGACATAATATTGACCATTTGGTTGTATCACAAATGTATGTGATACAGTAGTGTCTCGTAAGACAAGCGCCATCTTCGCAGAAATCCACTGATCGCTAATTTATTCCAGTATTAAAAACCTGGTTCTCTGGGCCAGGTCAGAGTCATTTGGCTCTGCCGGAAAATTAACCCGAAGTGTTGAGTGATCTAAAGAAATAAGTGATCTAAAGTTGATGCGTCGCTTCGCTCTATCTATTATATGAACAGATAGAATTCCTTAACTTTAGGCACTTTAGATCATTTTAGCTCACTTTAGTCACTTCATGTTATGAAATAAACACTCCCTTATAGGGAGACCCAGTGCCGGTCCCTCTGGACCCGGGTATCTATTATGAGCGGGCATTAACCCGCAAAAAGATCGGTGCTGATATAGCGTTCGCCGGTGCTGGGCAGGATAACAACGATACACTTTCCTTTTGATTCTTTTCGGGCGGCGATTTTCAATGCAGCCGCCATGGCAGCCCCCGATGAGATGCCGCAGAGTATACCTTCTTTTTTGGCCAGTTGCCGTGCTGTTTCAAAGGCCTTAGCGTTGCTCACCGCTACCACTTCGTCGATGAGCGATGTGTCCAGATTACCGGGGATAAACCCGGCCCCGATACCCTGTATCTTGTGCGGTCCCGGTTGTCCGCCGGATATTACGGGAGAGTCTTCAGGCTCCACGGCAATAGCTTGAACGTCCGGTTTTTTTTCTTTTAGTGCTTGGGCGGTACCAGTGAGGGTGCCGCCGGTACCCACGCCGGATATCAGAATGTCCACCTTCCCGGCGGTATCCTCCCAGATTTCCTTTGCCGTGGTCGTCCTGTGGATTTCAGGATTGGCCGGGTTTTCAAACTGATTGGGCATAAAGGTGTTTTTGCTGCCGACCACGATTTCTTCGGCTTTTTGGATGGCGCCTTTTATGCCCTCCGAACCGGGGGTTAACACCAACTCGGCACCCAGGTGTTTGAGCAGTTTACGGCGCTCCAGGCTCATGGTCTCCGGCATGGTCAGGCAGAGTTTGTAATTCTTTGCCGCCGCAATAAAGGCGAGCGCGATACCTGTATTGCCGCTGGTGGGTTCGACGATCAGCGTTTCCGGCCCCACCAGTCCGTCTAGCTCGGCCTTGTCGATCATGGCCGCAGCGATGCGGTCCTTAACACTGCCAAGGGGATTGAAAAATTCGAGTTTGGCTAACAGATCACAGGTTTTGTTTTCTAAGAGTCTGTGTATCCGCACCAGAGGTGTCATACCGATGGTGTTTTGAATTCCAGGAAATATGTTCATTTTGGCCTCCTATTCATGTGAACGTTTAGAAGAGGATGCAGGTATCTACGAATGCGATGAGATGTACTTCAGTTCCGGTTCTTTCATGATAACTTTGGTGTTGGCCGGAACCGAAGCGGTAATCCAGACGTTTCCGCCCACGATGGCATGCGTACCGATAACCGTATCGCCGCCTAATATGGTGGCACCCGAGTAGATGATCACTTCATCTTCAATGGTGGGGTGCCGCTTGGCTCCTCTCAGCTTTTCCCCGGCATCCCGGGGCAATGAAAGCGCACCCAGGGTGACCCCCTGATAAATACGCACATTTTTTCCGATATGTGTGGTTTCACCGATAACGACCCCGGTGCCGTGATCGATCACAAAGCCTTCGCCGATGGTTGCGCCCGGGTGGATGTCGATACCGGTGACGCTGTGAGCATATTCGGTCATGATGCGCGGAAGAAGCGGTACGGCGAGAGAATGCAGTTTGTGAGCCACCCGGTATACCATCAGGGCAAATAGTCCCGGATAGCTGAAAATAATCTCATCGTGGCTTTTGGCGGCAGGGTCGCCTGCATAGGCGGCCGTAACGTCCGTAGCCAGGACTTTTCTCAACCAGGGGATCGACTCAAGAAAGGTGAGGGATAGCTCATGCCCGCGGTCAAAGCACTCTGT
>JAFDAT010000252.1 GCA_019313725.1 Deltaproteobacteria bacterium | reverse complement strand
CAGCCGGAAAAACGGGTAAAAATAACTACTGAAGAAAAGCAAATTATTTCCGGTGCAAATGGGTTTTGCGTAGACCTGCACATTCACACGTTTCCGGCCTCACAGTGCAGTTCAATGTCCGCCGATGACATGCTGCAGGAGGCTAAAAGAATCGGCCTCGATGCGGTTTGCATAACCGACCACAACTATGTGTGGGAAACGGCTGATATAAAGGTGCTGAGTGAGAAGCACGATATTCCGGTGTTCAAGGGCAATGAAATCACCACGGATCAGGGTGATATACTGGTCTTCGGTATGCACGAGGATGTTCAGGGCATCATCAAGCTTGAAGAACTGAAACGACTGGTGGATGAAACCAACGGCTTTATGATTGCCGCCCACCCTTTCCGGGGATTCCTGATATTCAACACCAACGAAATCGGGTTGACCGTCGAAAAAGCCATGCAGCGTCCGGCGTTGAAACAGGTGCATGCCCTGGAGGTTTTAAACGGTAAAGTAACCGAAAGGGAAAATATCTTTGCCGGTAAAGTGGCCACCGGGCTGGACATGCCGGCTACCGGCGGCAGCGACGCCCATGATGTGCATGGGGTCGGCAAGTACGCGACCTGTTTTGATGTGAGCATTGGAAATGAAAAGGCGCTTATCCAAGCCTTGAAGAGCGGCAGCTATGCTCCCTGTAACTACCGCGAAATAGCCACAAAGGCTCTAAGGCACGAAGAATAAAATATCTTTGAGTCTTGGTGTCTTGGCGGCCATGAAAATATACAGAAAAGAAGCAAATGCGTGATGAGTGAGATAAATTAGCCACGAAGACGCTAAGGAACAAAGAATGACAACCCTTTGAGTCTTGGTGTCTTTGTGGCTAAAAAAAATGTATTCTGGACAGCCTGGAAGTAAAGGAGCGCAAAAGATGGATAAAAAGATCGATTGGGAAAAACTGATCCGACGTATGGAACTGCTGCTACGGCTCAAATCGTTTCCGGTGGCCTTCAAAATGTTGGCAAAGAAAAAGGACCTGGAAAAAGTGCCCTTCATGCGGCGCACCAGCAACAAGGCAACGCTCTGCCAACTGATCACGCTGGTGAGAAATTTTGACTGGACCGTGGGGGCGGACCTGGACGACTTTCTCTTTTCGGCATGCCCTTCCATTATAGGCCTCACCGACATCCCGGAGATCAACAAGGACGGGACATTCAGAAGTATTGTCTGGGTCAAGACCAAAAAAGACGGCAAAAAATATGAAGCCTCCATCCCCCGGCTACCCCTGGGAAAATACGAGGCTGTTGTCATGGCTCCTCTTGTGTACAACCCCTTCGAGCCCGACATCGTTCTCATCTACGCCAACCCTGCCCAGATGATGCTGCTGATCAACGCGCTGCAGTTTGAGGACTATGAAGTCATGCAGTTCTTCTGTGTAGGTGAATCCTCCTGCTCCGACGCCATTGCCCGTTGCTACAACACGGGCAAGCCCTCACTGACAATTCCCTGTTACGGGGAACGCCGGTACGGGCATGCCCAGGATGAGGACCTGGTCATGGCCATACCCCGCGGCATGATGGAAAAAGCCCTGTACGGATTGGAAATTCTTTACCGCCGAGGTGTACGGTATCCCATCAGCTATGCCGGCGCCGAAGCGGATGTTGCCCCCATGTTTCCGGCCAGCTACCAGGGGTTGGAGGAGATTTCGCAAAAGCTAAAAGGCGGCGACCATTCGCTTTTGGGCGTTACCGGTGGTATTGCCAGCGGCAAGTCCTATGTTTCAGAAATCCTGGAAGAGCTGGGTTCACCGCTCATCGACTTTGACGAACTGGCCAGAGTCGTCGTGGAACCGGGAAAACCCGCCTTTGAACAAATCGTGGCCTATTTCGGGGAACAGGTCCTGGGTGAAGATGGAAATCTGGACCGCAAAAGGCTCTCGGACATTGTTTTCAGCGACATGGAGAAGCGTAAAAAGCTGGAAAGCTTCACTCACCCGGCCATCTATCACGAATTTTTCGATCGGATCAAAACGATCACCGAAAATAAAGCTGACGCCATCATCCAGGCGGCGGTCCCCTTGCTGATCGAGCTCAACCTGCAGTTTTTATTTGATAAACTATTGGTTGTCCATGTTCCTCAGGAAGTTCAGGTCGAGCGTCTTGCCGAACGTGACGGCATCTCCACCGAAGAGGCAGCCAACATCCTCAAATCACAGCTGCCCATCGATGAAAAGGTCGGTTTTGCCGATTTTGTCATCCACAACGAAGGTTCCAAGGCGGAAACCCGCCAACAGGTGGAAAAAATGTGGCAGGAAATCAACGACCACAGGACGTTGTAGGGGCTCCCCTTGTGGGTGCCCGCGACCCCTTGCGACCGTTGCCATCCAGGAATGGGTGAATGTGTTCCGATAATCTTTTATTGAAACTTACATCTGTTTGAATCGATGGGCATAGGTTCGGCTGACGGTCAGTTTTTCCATCAGTCCGTCAAGCGTAATGTCCATGCGGCCCGACAGCGATCGGTGAACGGTTTTAATGCGGCCGACATTGACAATCGTTCCCCTGTGCACCCGCCAGAAACTGTCTGGATCGAGGGATTTTTCCAGCCGGTGGATACTCGTGCGGATCAGGTGCTCTCCCTCCAGCGTTTTGATGACCGTATACTTGTCTTCAGCCTTGAAATAGCAGATATCCGCTACATGGACCAGGCGGATTTCATCACCCTGCCGGGCGTTTACCCATTCCAGATACCGGGGTGAATTCCCGGTCTCGATTTTTGACAACAGCCTCTGGACTGCACGGGTGAATCCTGCCGGTGTCCCGATCGTTCCCGCCACCTGTTGTTGCAGCCGTTCCACCGTTACCCTCAGCCGCGCCTCGGTTGCCGGTTTCAGAATGTAATCGATAGCCGCTTTTTCGAAGGCCTCGACTGCATAGGCGTCGAAGGCGGTGATGAACACCACTTGGCAGGGAACGGTCATTCTCTCGGCGACCTCGATACCGGAAAACCCCGGCATTTTGATGTCCAGGAAAGCGATATCCGGTCGATGCGTTTCCACCATTTCCAGGGCCTGCGGTCCGTTTTCAGCTTCAGCGCAGATAACCAGCTCCGGCCAGATTTTTTCCAGTAATATCGACGATGAGCGTTCCTGTATTTTCGGCAGCCCCGGTGCTGTTGAAACAGAGCGCCAGCAGGCAGGTGACCGTCAGCCATAACACTTTTTTTCTGATAAGCATGTTATCCTCCTTTATTTTGCTATTTCATGATAAAGAGATGTTTTTCTTGGGTTAGCGCCATCTGGTTTTTACATGCCTTTCCTGGAAAAAATATTCAACAGTTGTGCGACAAAATGACATATAGCGTGACCAAGGACACCATTGGGGCACCTATTTATTGAAATCTTATCATGTTTGTGGCTATTCGGCGTTCGATGTTGGACGTTCGATGTTCATCTTTTCCGGTTCATCCGGACTGGGATTAAGTGTACCTATTTGGTCATTATACAGAATTCGATCCCGATCCCGATAGCGATTTCGATATGGCAAATGTCCGATAGTTGTTCACGTAAAACATAAATCGTAACACGTAAAACGTTTTCCAATTTATGAAGCAAAAATTCTTGGGGAGTTATAGCTATGCCAAAGAAAAAAGAGACGTCCCCCCAGACCATTACCAGCAGAATGGAATTTCACCGGAACGCCGTTGCCCTCATGCCGGAACCGAACGACAGCCGTCCGGGGGTGGCGTTCCTTTTGCAGGGTCGTGTCGAAGAGTCGTACTGCACCTGCTCTAAAAGGAAAACCACCACCTGCCCACACCTCAAAACGCTCTTTGGGGTATCCGGAACAAGGCAGCCGGGAAGGAAAAAGAAGCTGTTCGAGGATCGTTTAAAAGAGAGCCTGTGGTATGACCTGGCTTGCGTACTGGCGGAAGGGTCGAAGTTCGGTCCGGAATCGGTTTCTATCAAATTCTATGAGGCTGATGGTCAAGAAGCACTGGGGATTTCAGGGAAAAACGGTGAGACCGTTCTTTCCTACCTGTCGGACAAAAACAGTCAATATCGCCTTGCCGACCGGATGGGTGCATTCTCACCCGGAAATGGAAACAAGGTGCCCGATCGTGCGGAGGTGCTGCAGCGGTTGAGACTGATGACCCTGTCGGATACCGAGCGCGTGTTGAATGAAAGGGGGTTGAGATCCAGGCGCCAGGCACTCGAAACCAGCTTCTGGTACAGGCTGGGATATCACTGTTTCAGAGAGTTCGGCACAGAACACTGCACCTTTTCACCGGCTGTAAATGAAGAGACCGGCGCCTTCATGGTAACCTGCAGGGACAGTTTAGATGAGACAATTTTTCACATGGCTGTCCCACGCAAACGCGTCCGTCCCCTGCTGCAAGCCTTCAGGGAACGGCTGCCCAACCAGCACCACATGCCCATCCATCCCATACCGTTGAAGTCCATATTCAAGATATCCCGGACTACGGAACTGGACCTCGACATCAGGCCCATGGTGCAGCTGATCCAAAAGGAGGGTGAGTCCCGGTTTTTCGAAAGAGAGGCGCTGGAGCGTTTCCGGTACGGGAATCTTATCTATGTCAAGGAACTCGGTATTCTGGCAGAACTCGAGAATCCGGGAAAGCCTAGAAGTTTCAGAGCGCCCGTACGGATGACGATTAAAAAGCACCAGGTTCCCAACTTCCTGGCCGATGTGGGGGATGAGATATTTTCGAAACAATTTCAAGTGGATCCGGATGTAAAAGGGCTAAAGCTTCTACAGACAATCGAGCAGGTGGAATTTTTGCCTGAGGCCATCGATCGGGACTGGTGCTGGCTTTCCATAAAATATGGATTTGGCAATTCAAAAATTTCTCTTCAGGAGATACTCCTCGCAAGAAAAGAGGGACGGCGTTACATCGGCACCCCGGACGGTTGGGTGGATTGTACTGCGCCCGACATCGAAACTATTGCGTCTGTTGCCGAAAATAGTTTCGGGGATCGGTTTGAGGAAGGCAAGGAAGGCCTGAAACTTTCCAGAAGAGAGCTTTTCAGGATAAGTTCCCTCTCCGATAAGCTACCTGTGGTCGGGGGAGAGGGTGAAAATGTCGATATCTTGACCCGTTTTCTGGAGATGAAATCGCTGGCGCCGCCATCGGCACCCCGCATGTCGTCTGACCTGCGTCCATACCAATTTGTCGGATTCAACTGGCTCTGGTGGCTCTTTGAAAACCGTCTGGGTGGTCTTTTGTGTGACGATATGGGCCTGGGGAAAACCCACCAGGTCATGGCGCTGATGCTGTGCATCAAAGCGGAACAGGAAAACAGAAGGCCATTTCTGGTGGTATGCCCGACAACCGTTTTAAGCCACTGGGTTGTCAAGATAGGGGAATATGCGCCGGACCTGTCCGCTAAAGCCTATCATGGCGGGGATCGGGACCTCGAGTCCGCCATGGATGGAACCGATGTGCTGATTACCTCTTATGGCATCCTGTTGAGAGATATAGAGCGGTTGAAGCAGATCAATTTTTCTATAGCGGCGTTTGATGAAATACAGCATATCAAAAACAAGGCCACCAAAACATACGCGGCATCGTGTACCA
>JAFDAT010000251.1 GCA_019313725.1 Deltaproteobacteria bacterium | reverse complement strand
ATATAAAAAACCATCAGTGCTGATGCATGTTTCTAATGTGTATGATTAAAATTTTGAATTGGTTCCGGCCCCGCCATACTCAAACCTGGGCTGGGCGGCAATCAATTTCCGGGTATAATCATGCTGCGGTTTACGGATAATATCTTCGGCAGAGCCGGTTTCCACAATCTCACCATTTTGAATCACGGCAATCCGGTCACAGAGATAGCGCGCTGCCGCAAGGTTATGGGTGATAAACAGAAACGTCACCCCGAAACGCTCACGAATATCCAGCAGCAGTCGGAACAGCTGGATGGCTATGGTGGCGTCCAGCATGGAAGTGGGTTCATCGGCCACCACGAACCCGGGTTTTAAAACCATGGCTCGGGCTATGGCCACACGCTGCCGCTGGCCGCCGCTGAGTTGATGGGGGTAACGGTTCAGATAATCGGTTGCCGGTGACATACCCACCGCCTCCATGGATTTGATGACCTTCATCCGTTTCTCCTGCCGCGTGCCGACACCATGTATGATTAGCGGTTCCTGAATGGTATCGAAAATTGAAAGGTGCGGGTTGAGCGACTGATAAGGATCCTGAAAGATCATCTGCACCTTCATGCGAAAATCCTTCAATGCGCGCCATTTCAAACGGTTTATCTGTTGCCCCTCCAGCCGAATACTCCCCTCGTCTGGTTTCTCGAGCTTTACCAATAGCCGGCCCATGGTCGTCTTACCGCTGCCGCTCTGGCCCACGAGGCCGAGAATTTCGCCCTTGAATATCTCCACCGAAATATTCTTCAACGCGATCACATCTTCTGCCGAACCGTTGAAAAAACTGGATCTTGATTTGTATGTTTTTGATATGCCCTTCAACTGCACCATCGGACCGTTTTGCGCTTCAACCATGCTGCACGTCCTATCATTCTCTAAATTTTATTGGTATTCTATTCTGTTATGTCACACAGCGCTCTGTGCGTCGGTGTTGCCTGGTGATATTCCGGTGCACGGTTCTCACAGGCCGGAGACGCATGCGGGCACTGTTCGTAAAACCGGCACCCGGACGGCGGGTTGATCAGATTGGGCGCCCTCCCTGAAACAGCCAGCGGTGCAGGCTTGTCTCCGTCAAGTGTGAGGTAGGAAGAAAGCAGCAATTTCGTATACGGGTGTATGGGAGTGTTGAACACCTCCTCGCGCGATCCGAATTCTACGATCTGCCCGGCATACATCACCGCAATATCATGACAGACATCGGCCACCACGGCGATGTCGTGGGAGATAAAAATCACACTGATGTTCATCCTGTTCTGAATGATTTTAATCTCCTGCAAAATCTGATCCTGAACGATGACATCCAGTGCGGTGGTGGGCTCATCCGCAATGACCAATTTAGGGCTGCAGGCCAGGGCCATGGCGATGACGGCACGCTGTTTCATCCCGCCGCTGAATTGATGGGGAAAATCCTGCATACGGTCCCTGGGGATTTCCACAAGGTCGAAAAGCGCCTGGACCTGCCGGTTCAGATCTTCTTTTGAAATGCCCGGCTGATGCGTAACAATGGCTTCCCGCACCTGTTCGTGTACGCGGTGGACAGGATTCAAGGCATTCATGGCGGCCTGGAATATCATGGCAATTTCATTCCAACGGATCTCGCGCATGGCCTCATCCGACAGTTGGATAAGATCTCTGTCCTGGTACAGAATCCGCCCCTGCGTTACCGCTCCATTTTCCGGTAAGAGTCCCATCAGGGCCATGCCGACGGTGGTTTTACCACAGCCGGATTCGCCTACAAAACCCAGTGAACGCCCCTCCTCAAGGAGAAAAGAAATGTCGTCCACCGCATTTAACACACCGTTCTTTGTCTGATAACTGACACACAAGTTTTCAACCGATATCAATGTCATTTTAGTCCGAATGCTCCTCTTTCCTTAACCTCGGGTCGAGAACCTCATCCATGGCTCGCCCCAGCATATAAAATGAGAGGGTGAGCAGGGATATGCAGATCCCCGGCGGCAGAAGCCAGTAAGGTGCCTGAAACATGTGGCCTGTCTTCCATACCCACTGAAGCATCATCCCCCAGCTCACCTGGCTGGGATCTCCGAACCCCAGGAATGCCAATGCCGCCTCCACCAGAATGGCGGACGTCACCCGAAATGTCATGTAGAGAAATGACAACGGCAGTACATTGGGCATGATGTGCCGGAATATGACCCTCAAATGCGAGGCGCCGGCCACTTTTGCCGCTTCGATGAAAGGCCGCTGCTTCAGCGTCAGTGTTTGCGCTCTGATGACTCGGGATACACCCGGCCATCGCAGAAGTGCTATTAAAAGCACGATCAACCAGATATTTAGCTGCCCGAACAAAGCTGATAGCAGGAGTAGAATCAATAACGAAGGCATGACCATGATCATGTCCGCCAGACGCATGAGCAGGGTATCCACAACACCGCCCATGTATCCGGAAAACATGCCTACAATCGTTCCCAGAACGATGCTTATAAATGCTGCTGACAGGCCCACCATAAAAGCGATTTTGGCCCCCTCCAGCAGTTGGGTAAAGATATCCCGCCCGATAAAATCCGTTCCCAGCCAATGGCGCAAGCTCGGTCCGGTGGCATGCGATATCTCCGGGTCAACACCGGTCATGGGATCGTACATGGGGTTTAGAAAAGGCGTAAAAAAACTGGCCAGGGCCATGAGCGCAAATATGATCATCAGCGTCAGCCCGATCTTTCCCATAAGGTTTTCCCGAAAAACCGCCCAACCCTTGGCAAGTCTATTGAAAAGATAAATTCTTTCAGATGGCGTGTCCATGTAGTTCGCTCTTCTTAACGTTTAATGAATTTTAAAAAAAATTGCGCAGCAGTTATCAGTATCGGATTCTCGGATCCAGGTACGCGTACAGTACGTCGACAATCAGGTTGGCCGTCAAAACCACAGCGGCAATCAATAAAAAGCAGGCCTGGGCAAGGGGATAGTCATTGTTGCTCACGGCAAACACCAATTCCTTGCCGATTCCCGGCCATGTAAACACGGTTTCGGTCAATGCCCCGCCATTAATGGAGAATGCCAGACTCAGTCCGATACTGGTGATAACCGGCAGCGCTGCATTTCTGGCAGCATGATGATTCCTGATAACCTTCTCGGACAGTCCTTTTGCGCGGGCCGTGACAATGTAGTCTTCCTTCAGCGTTCCAAGCATGCTGCTGCGCATCAACAACAGGTAGGAACCCATCTGGACCACAAAGAGGGTCATCAGCGGGAGCAACATATGGTGAAGCACATCCAGAGCCTTTACCAGGAAACCGGAGCTTTCATCCACCCATATCTCGGGTGATATAATGCCGTTCAAAGGAAACCATCCCACTTTGTAACCCAGTATCCACACCAGCATCAGGGCGAACCAGGGTACAAAAAGCGTGTGG
Source organism: Deltaproteobacteria bacterium (assembly GCA_019313725.1). Lineage (GTDB taxonomy): Bacteria > Desulfobacterota > Desulfobacteria > Desulfobacterales > B30-G6 > JAJDNW01. The sequence goes on along the minus strand of JAFDAT010000251.1, from coordinate 5,944 downwards.
CAGACCAGTGCGCTGATGGTCATCCAGGTATCGCTTTTACTTCCTTTTCGCCACGCGGCAATCTTCCCGAAAAAAACACCGGCCAGAGCTGCCAGGATAGTGGATGTGGTGAACAGCAGTATGGTGTTGGGCAGACGTTTCCAGATTATCTCGTGAACGGGTTCGCCATAGTGGAAGGACACCCCGAAATTGCCGCTAAAAAAGTTTTTGAGATAAAACAGGTACTGCGTCCATATCGGTTGGTCCAGCCCCAGCTGAGACATGACGTACTCCACCTCTTCCGGGGTCCACATGGGATCAACCATGCGGGCAACCGGATCTCCGGGAGCCAACCGAAACAGCACGAATCTATTCTTCCTTGGAAAAGCCTATCCTTATATAAAACAATCCAGCCCATACCCCAACAACCCATGCAATACCAAGGCAGAAAATATTAATATTTTTTACCCAAGTGGTCGCAAGGAACAGCACAAGTCCGGCGGATGATCCTGGTGTAACCGTGAATCTGTCTGAGATCCTCGGCACCCATTATGCTGAACAGCTTAAATTCAGCTACCTATGGGTTTAACCGTACAGAATGACCAGACGCTGCCGATACCCCCGACCTTCTCCACCCATCCTGAACAGCGGTCTTTGCGGGCAGCCTCCAGAACGTCCGGATTGTAAAGAGGAATGTAGGGAACGTCCTCCAGGAGGATCCGTTGCATTTCCCACAGCATTTCACGGCGTTTGTCACGGTCCATTTCTCCGCGCTGCTTGTTTCTGAGCGTGTCGAAGGTCTTGTTCCGGTAGCCGCTCATGTTCCAGCCGCGTTCCTTGTCCTGCTTCGAATAGAAGAACGTACCCACGTAATCAGGATCCAGGTTGAGGCTCCCGTAGCCCAGGATGAAAGCATCGAAATCCCGCTTGCCCTTTACCTGCTGCAGGAGTGCGCTGAAGGCCATGGGACGTGCATAAGCCGGCAGTCCCATGTTGCGCAGCCATTCCTGAATCATGAGTCCCGCAAAAGCCCGACGGGGATCGTAATCCGCCGGGGGTGTTAAAATGGTGAACCGCTCCATGGGCTTTCCGTCGGGCAGGTGCAGTTCCTTCCCTTTGGTCACGTTACCGTCTGGGTCCACAGGCGGTTCCGTCCAGGAATAGCCTGCCGCTTTCAACATATCATAGGCCAGCTTGAGACGCTGTTCATGGTTCAAGCCGTCGCCGTAATGCGGAACCTGTGGGTTGTGCCAGAATTGGTTTCCCGGGGGCACCACCGAATGCAGGATGGTCCCGTATCCTTGCAGAATGCGTGATATGATAAAATCCTTGTCAATGATCGTGGCGATGGCCCGCCGCAGGACAACATCATCAAAAGGTGGTCGCCTGAGGTTGAAGCCCATGTAGTACAACGCACTTTTCTGATTGTGGAAAACCGCTATATCCGGATCACGGGTAAGATCATCAAGGTAGCCCGGTTGCAGGCCCCACCAGAACATGTCGATATTGCCTTTTTTCAAGGCCAGGATGGCCACATCCGAAGTGCCATAGAATTTAAATAGAATACCGTCGATATAGGGGCCCAGGAGATGGCCGCCGATGCGCTGGCCGGTACCGAAAAAGTGCGGATTCCTCACCATGTGAAGATAGGCGCCGCCCTTGTAATCCTTCAGAACAAAGGGGCCCGTCCCCAGTGGTCTTTCTACCCTGTGGTTCTGAAGTGACCGGAGAGGTTTGTCTTTCGTTTTAGCCTCTGCGGCAACGGCTTCCCACTCCTTGCGCGATACCATGGGGGCGGTCAGTGCCCTGGACAGGAATACGGCTGTCGGTTTTTTCAAGTAAAAGATCACCGTATAATCGTCCGGTGTCTCGATCTTCTTGATGGCCTTCCACTTGCTCGAATACCGGGGCACCTTGAACTCTTTGATGACGTTGCCGGTGAAAACCACGTCATCGGCGGTAAAATCCGACCCGTCAGCCCATTTTACCTGTCTGAGCTTGACTGTGTAAGTGATTTTCTCTTCATCGTAGATCGGATCCTCGGCAGCCAGCCAGGGTACCAGCTTCAGCGTTTTAGGGTCACGGAGATAGAGCGGTTGGTAAATCTGGGTCAGAATTTTTCGAGAGTTCGCGTCGCTCGCCAGCCAGATGTTAAGAGTTCTGGGCTCTTCGGGCAAGCCGATTCGCAGCAGGCCTTCCGGCGTTTCACCCTGGCAGGAAATGAGGGTGGCCAGAAGCAGGACGAGCAACAGAAACCCCAACCATCCGGGGGTTGACTTTATTTCAGCATGATCGTGTAATTTATTTTTCATTCTTCAGCTCTGTGACTTTCTTTTCAATAAAATTGATCACATCCGATTCCAATTTAGTATCGTTAAGGCGGTTAATTCTGGGTATTCCCCCCGGGCTCACACAGTTGATCTCCACCACTTTATCGCCGATCACATCGATGCCCACAAAATAGAGGCCATCCTTGATGAGCCTGTCTTTAATGGCCGTACAAAGTTCCCGTTCTTTGTCGGTTACTGCATGCTTGTGAACGGTCGCGCCGGCGTGGACATTGGTCCTGAAATCTCCCGCCTTGGGGATCCGCCCATAAGCCCCCATGATTTCCCCGTTCAACAGCATTATCCGGACATCACCATGGGATTTAACACTACTGATATACTCCTGTACCATGATCTGCTCTCGCTCGGGATATCTTTTATAATCTTTGACATAATAATTGATCAGAGAATTCAGGTTCTCCTGATCCCGGTTGCTTACCTTTATGACCCCCTCCCCCCCGAACCGCTGCAGCGGTTTAACCACCATGGCGCCGCCGAAATCATCGATAATTTTTTTTAATCGAATCGGATCCCTGGAAACGTGGGTTTCGGGTATGATATCCGGAAAATTGAGCATATAAAGTTTGCTGTTGCCCAGAATCTGGCCGCTGGTGCTGTTGATCATAAACACCTGGTCGTTGACCGGCGCCAGAAGCTCCATGACCTGGTAATTTAAAGGGGGGTTTTTTCTTAAAAACAACGCATCCAGGCCGGTCAGGGTTTCGAAAATGAGATCGTCTTTTTTCAGGCACTGGATCAGACATTTCCAGTAATCGACAAGGCCCAGGTCGGGAGGCACGCTGATGTTCCACATCCTGGCCACCACCCTGTTGTCGCGAATATAGACATCGTGGGGTTCGAGAAAATAGACCGCATGCCCCCGCTGATTGCATTCGTACATCAAATGGCTCGTGGTTTCCCACTGCGGATCAACCGATTCCAGACTGTCCATTAAAAAAGCGATTTCCATTCAACCCTCTTCGATTGTCATGCGCTGGAAACAAGCCGTCATTTTTCCTGATAATATTCATACCCTTAAGCGTGCTGTAAAAATTGCTTTTGCTGATAATAATCGCTGATGCAGATGAACTCCCGGTTCTGTGTTAATAACCTTATCGTATGGCATACCCCGCTTTGTAAAAAATTGCAATTTACAATAGTGGCGAAACCGCATTTAATGAAATTTTCATGCTTGGTTGTATGCTGTCGGCAGTGAAAATTTATCCGGGCGGGGAACCCTTTTTTATCTTTTCGTGCAGTGTTCTGATGCGACTGCTCAGCACCTTGCAGATTGTCAGGGCGATCTGGGGGTACTCCCTCACGATTTCATTGAATTCCTGTTTGTGCAGCATCAGCAGGCGGGATTCAGTTTCCGTGCGGATGGTTGCCGAACGCGCAACATTCTCAAAAAGCGCCATCTCCCCGAAATAATCCCCTTCCCGGATGCGGTCCACCTCGATTTCCTTGCCGCTCTCGTCACCGATGTGAACGGACACCTCCCCGTCTATAATCAGGTACATGGTTTCACCCATATCACCCCTTTTGATGACGACCTCCCCGGGCTGATAGTACACATCCTCGGTCACGGATCCGACGGCTGCCAGTTCCGCCACGGTGAGTCCTTCGAACATTTCAATCTTCTTCAGCAGCAGTATCTTGTCGGTGACGACAACTTCCGAGGCCATAACTTCCTCCTTTACCCCTATGTAATTTTTCGCCTCGATTAAAACGTGCCGGGCCATTTTATCGGCGTGAGTCTTTTCGGACAGTTCGAGATCGAACAGTACACCTCGATCGTGCTCATTCAGCTCCTCGGCTTTCAGCAGAAGTATGACGGACAGCCACGCTTCTTTCCCAACCAGCCAGGCCAGAAAACTTTCCTTGCCCTCGCCGAACTCAGGCTGTTTGAAATTCCTGCGGCCAACGGCAAGCTTCTCGGAAAACGGCGCCCCTCCTAAAAGCGGCAGCAGGATCTTCGACAGGGACCGGTCCAGCAAATCGTCCAGGGCTTCCATGCTGTTGGCCTGCTGCAAACCATCCGCCGAAAAAATTCCTCGACCAACGATCTTCATCTGGCCGGTTTTGTCCTGGAGGGCCAGCACGCGCAGCACATTCTCCAGTTCCAACCGACTCTTCTGCGCCAGGTGATCCGTCAGCAAATACCTTGCTTCGCTTTCCGGAAAGGATTTTACGTACTTCATCGCGGCAAGACAACCGTAGCTCTCACCAATCTGAGTGCGGGCAAACCGATAGGCATCGATATCGCCGATATTCAACGCTTCCAGAAGCTCGAAAATACCCTCGCGAATCTTGCGCCGCGGTATGTTGAGGGCTTCGATGAGGAGCTGGCCGTTCTGATACTCCGCTGTCTTTATCTTTTCCTTGGCCAGTTCATGTATTTTTTCCGATGGATCACCCATCATGGCAACCGAACGCCGCAATGAAACCGCATCACCGATGTCGAATGCCGCCAGCGCAGACCGGCGTATAACCTCTCTGTCGTTGTCCAAAAAAGGCACCACCAGGGAATTGATGTCGGGTGTCCCCAGTTGATCCAAGCTCTCTATGATCTGGTGGACCCTGGGCCGATTTTCTTTTGCAGCCAGGTGGTTTTTTAGTTTCTCAACAAAGTCGGTTTCACCCGTCTCCCCGGCTGCAATAACGCCGGCCATGCGTTCTTCCATGGCAGAAGAATCCAGCCAGGCATCGATCAGTTTACGGAATTTATCCGGATCGCTCCGGTAGAGCCCGGCCACAGCCAGGGCCCGCACCTCGGGCCTGTCGGCCTTTTCAAATGCTTCCCGGTTGAGCTGGGAGGAATACTCCAGTTCGAGCCGGTTGGCAGCGTTTATGATAGCCGCCATCAATGCGGGATTTTTATGGTCCACCAGGCCTGACAGTATCTCCACTGTTTCGGACTCCGGCGCCGAGGAAAGGAGTGAAAGAAGCCCGATTCTAGTCCGGTCGTCCTGATCCTTCAGCATGCGCAGAATGTTGGCATCCAGTTCCTCGACAGCCAATGATTTCAGCAACCCTGCATACCAGAGGCACTCTTTGCCCTGGGTTGAACAGAATGTTTTGATCAACTGCTCACGCATCGTTCTATTTCTGAAAAGTTCCTCCATGTCATTCTTTTCCATGGATTTCAGATCCAGCATTTTCTTGGAAATCAGGTCCAGTAGAATTTTCGAATAGTTCCGCCTGAGAATATAGGGTGTGATCGCCATAACCACAACAAACGGCAAGGCAACCAATGACAGATACCGAGGGTGAAAAAGCTGGTTGAAAATAACCATGATCCCGGCCCCGGTAAGCGTACCGACCTTTATGGCATAACCGCTTAAAAACGGCATTATCACCGCCCGCTGGGATGCCGGCAGCAGGCCCGTTAAAACGGCCCTTGCCGGAAGGTGTATCGTCGATTTCAAAATAGTGGTGCTCGCGCGGGCATAACCAGCTGACAATACATCAAACTTGAGCAGAAGCGCCAGAAATGCCAGTACGTAATTCACGGGATGAAACATCAGGGCGGTGGGCAGTCCCCAGCGACCGTAGATCCTGCCCACAAACAGCAGGATGACAAGACTGACGACACTCATACCCCCGCGGAAGTAGCTCAAAAAAAGCAGTTTTGAAGG
>JAFDAT010000250.1 GCA_019313725.1 Deltaproteobacteria bacterium | reverse complement strand
TCAGCCGGTTTTTACCCGGGTTATGCGGAGGAGGGCGGCGCCCCTGTTTTGGATGATAAAATCATGGGTCACGGTCTGGCCGTCGACAACATTGTAAAACCGGTAGCTGCGTTCAGACAGAAAAAGTTCCGGACTTCCTTCAGCATCTGCCTGCACTTGGTCTGTCTGGGTTCCCTGGCCGGCTTCCGGGTTGGTTTGCGCCGGTTCTGCCTGTGAATCGGTACTGCTCGCTACAGAACCGGCCGGAACAAAGACGGTAAACAGGGCCAGCAGCATGATCAGTAGATGGATAGAAAATTTCATAGCATTGATTCCCTTGAGTTCGTGATCGTTATCGATTATTTTTGATGAAAGCCATACCATAATTTTCAGTTTCTGAAATGTCAAGACGGATCACATCATGAAAAAAGGATCGACATCAACGGCGATTTTTACGGCGCGATCAATTTTTTTGGTGCGATCAATTTTTACGGCTCGATCTGGGCCGTCTGACCGCAAATCGAACAGGAGCCGTTGAACAAAATCACGCAGCGGTGACAAATGCATGCCTTTCAGGAGCAGTTGCCACCTGTAGCGGGCCGCTATCCTGGTGAGGGGTGATTCCAATGGCCCGAATATGAGGATATTTTTTTTGAACAGCGGGTCCGTCCCGATGAGGTCCCGGGCCTGTTTGCCGATCCTTTGTGCCTGCTGATTGCCTTTTTGGCGGTTCTTGCTGGATATCTTGATTTGAACCATCCTCGAGAAGGGGGGGTAGGCAAGGGTTTTTCGAAAGCCGATTTCTTCCCGGTAGAAGGTCTGAAAATCCTGATTCTGGGCACACTGGATACTGAAGTGGTCTGGGTTGTAGGTTTGCAGTATGACCCTTCCCGGTGTTTCCCCCCGGCCTGCGCGCCCAGCCACCTGGGCCAGGAGTTGAAAGGTGCGTTCCCCGGCGCGGAAATCAGGAAAGCTGAGCGAGAGGTCCGCACAGATGATACCCACCAGGGTGATACCCGGGAAGTCATGACCTTTGGTTACCATTTGCGTTCCCACCAGGATGTCGATTTTTCTGTCTTTAAGACCTTTCAGTATTTTTACCAGGGCACCTTTGCGGGCTACGGTATCGCGGTCCATGCGAACGGTGGTTTTGTGCGGAAACATGGCCGTCATCGCCGATTCAATTTTTTCCGTTCCGATGCCCAATTGATGGATATTAGCGGAACCGCAGGCCGGACATTTAGATACAGACGGTATGGTAAAGCCGCAGTAATGACACCTGTAGGCGTTGTCTTTCTGGTGAAAGGTAAGGGTAATATCGCAGTTCTTGCACTGGATTGGCTTGCCACAGGAAGCGCACACGGGAAAATTGGCAAAACCTCTGCGGTTTAGAAATAAAATGGCCTGCTCACCCCTGTCCATGGTTTCCCCGAGAGCGGTGAGGAGTTCCTTTGATAAATATCGCCGAACGCCTTTATTGTCCCTGGAACCGCATAAATCGACAGTCGTGATGTCGGGTAGATTTTTCTGCGCGACCCTTTTGGTCAGGCTGACCAGCGTGTACTTGCCATCTTGGACATTATGGTAGGACTGAACAGACGGCGTGGCCGATCCCAACAGCACTATGGCGTTCTGCTGCTGAGCCCGGACAACGGCGATATCCCGGGCATTGTAACGCAGCGTGCCTTCCTGCTTATAGGAGGTGTCGTGTTCTTCATCCACCACGATGAGGCCAATACCGTCAAAGGGTGCAAAAACGGCAGACCTTGCGCCTATGACGATTTCAACCTTGCGGCTCATGATTTTTTGCCATTGGTCCAGCCTTTCACCGGCCGACAGTCCGCTGTGCAGCACGGCAATACGTTCTCCGAATCTTTCGCGGAACTGCCGTTCCATCTGGGAGATCAGTGAAATTTCAGGAACCAGTATCAGTACCGAAAGACCCTGTTTCAGGGTGCGCCGGGCAAGGCGCAGATAGACCTCGGTTTTTCCGCTTCCGGTCACACCGGCCAGGAGGAAAGTGGAAAACCCCTTGCCTACAGCCCCGCCTATGGTAGCCAAAGCCGATTTTTGTTCCTCCGTGGGTACGGGCGGGGGTTTGCTTTCGATGAGCTCACCCAAGGGGTCCCGGAAGACACGTTTTTCGGTGATGGACACGTATCCGGCCTCGGCCATCTTCCTGATAAGTGCCGGTGCGCCGGGGTGTGCGGCTTTCAATTCGCTTACGGCAAGGCCTGCTTCCCCACTCAGCATGTCAATGATTTTCTGCCGGGGGGCCGATATGTTTTTGTTTGGTATTTTTTCGTTTAAGAGGGTGGCGTAGCGCTGCATTTTAGCCCTGACACGATCCTTCTTCAGTATCCTCACGTTGGCGATCCAGCCTTGATTCAGCATCTGTTGAACCACCGGTTCGGACAAACCCGCTTTTATGGCATTTTCCAATTGCATCGGGCTTAGAGGACCGGCCAGGAGCTTTTGCAGAACGGCGTATTCCATGGGAGCCAGGATTTTCTTTTCCAGGGTTTCCCGACCGTCGGGCGTGATGGCCGTTGAAGGGTGTTCAAACGTATGCAGGCCGCCCGGCAGGGCATTTTTAATCACGAGGCCGATGGGGAAAAAATAGTAGTCTGCCGTCCACTTGAAAAGGCGGACCATGACAGCCGGGAACAACGCCTGGTGGTCAAGAATGTCGAAGATGGGTTTTGGGGCATGGATCGCTGCATCTGCGGCGATGTTCAGGATATACCCGCTCACCTTCCGCCTGCCGAAAGGGACCAGGACCCTTTTACCCACCGACACGCGTTCCACCAGGTGTTCCGGGGCCATGTAAGTAAACGTTTTATACACAGGCAGGGCAACGGCGACCTCGATATACTTTTTGTTTTTTTTCATATGGGCGCCGAATAGGATGGGTTCCGCTTGGGCCTGAAATTTGAATAATTATATTGGGTTGCAAGATATTGTTACATGTGCTATAGTTCTTATAACCGATTTAATGCACTAATGGCAAAATTTTTTTTTGGAAATGCAAAAAGTTTTTTAAACATCGGGCAGAAAGGGATCTGCGGTGGCCCGGTGCGGAGGCAACACGTCGTACACCACTCAATTAAGGAGGCATCATGTATAAACTCACAAAGAAACCCATGGTTATTTTTCTGATTGTTGTTTTTGCCACGGTTTCATTTGCGACAAACAGTTTTGCACAATCCCGGGTGACGGGAGCTGAAATTTCTACGGAGGAGATGGTGATCGACGCTCTATTCGTACGTCCCCTTGGAATCATAGCCACTATTATAGGGGCAGGATTTTTTGTGATATCGCTTCCTTTTTCACTGTTGGGCAGAAATGCCGGCGAAGCAGCATCCAAGCTGGTGGTTGATCCGGCAAAGTTTACGTTTGCACGGCCTTTGGGCGAATTTTAAAAAAGGAGAATGCAGTGGGTATACACATCGTAGATCATCCGCTTATCAAGCATAAACTGGGATTCATGCGAAAACATGACGTGACCGTTAAAGACTTCAGAGATCTCGCTTCCGAGCTGGCCAGCCTGTTGACGTATGAAGCAACCAAGGGGTTGGAGACAGAGAAAAAGATCATTGAGGGTTGGGCCGGACCTGTCGAAGTGGAGCGTATCAAAGGCAAGAAGATAACCGTAGTGCCGATCCTGAGGGCCGGTTTGGGGATGATGGACGGGGTGCTGGACCTTATTCCTTCCGCAAAAGTCAGCGTGGTAGGGCTTTATCGCAATGAAGAAACACTGGAACCCGTGAAATACTATGTTAAGATGACCAGCAAGATGGAGGAACGGATTGCTCTTATCCTGGACCCCATGCTGGCAACAGGGGGGACACTCTGTGCGACCATCGACTATCTCAAGGAGTCGGGGTGTACAAAAATCCGCGGTATTTTTCTTGTGGCGGCACCGGAGGGAATCCAAAAGGTCAGGGAAAGTCACCCGGATGTCGATGTGTACGTGGCCGCAGTTGATGAACGCTTAAATGAAATCGGCTACATTCTGCCCGGTCTGGGAGATGCGGGAGACAAAATTTTCGGCACCAAGTAATATATTAAAAATTCAAGCTAAAAAAGGTCGCTCAGATTTTATCGGAGCGGCCTTTTTTATCTTTGGTGAATGGGGATGAATTCTGTTTCCGTCGGTCCGGTATAGATCTGCCGTGGGCGGGATAGTTTCCAATTGGGGTCGTACATGCTTTCCTTCCATTGGGCGATCCACCCGGGAAGTCTTCCGATAGCGAACATCACCGTAAACATATTGGTTGGTATACCGATGGCGCGCAGGACGATACCGCTGTAAAAATCGACATTGGGATAAAGGTTGTGCTCAATGAAATAGTTGTCTTTGCGCGCGGTTTCTTCCAACTTTTTAGCGATGTCCAGCAAGGGGTCCCTGATCGTCAGCTTGGGTAGCAGCGTGTCGCACATTTTCTTCATTATCTTGGCCCTGGGATCGTAGGTTTTGTAAACCCTGTGGCCGAAGCCCATGAGTCGGAAGGGGTCATTTTTATCCTTAGCCCGTTTTACCACGTGTTCAATACTTCCGCCGTCACGTTGAATGTCGGACAGCATTTCGATGACCGCCTGATTCGCTCCCCCGTGCAATGGCCCCCACAAAGCCGCTATTCCCGCAGATATTGCCGCGTAAAGATTGGTTCGCGCGCTGCCAACGATTCGCACCGCAGATGTCGAGCAGTTCTGTTCGTGGTCGGCATGCAGTATCCAGAACACCCTGAGGGCATTGGTGACATCTTCGTTCAGTTCATAAGGCCTGACAGGTGAGTCGAACATCATGTTCAGGAAATTGGCGCAGTAGGCTAGATCCGATCGGGGATAGACCACCCTGTGGCCCCTGGATATTTTGTAAGACATGGCGGCCATGGTTCTGACCTTGGCCAGCAGCCGGGTCACCATAATCGTGCTCTCTTCCTCGATGTCAGCCAGGGCCGGATAAAAGCTCCTCAGGGCGTTGACCATGGAAGAAAGGATTCCCATGGGATGAGAGGCCCGCGGAAATTTCTGATAAAAAGAGCGCATGTCTTCGTGAACGAGCGAATGGTCGTTGAGCAGAATGGAATAATTGGTCAGTTCCTCCTGATTCGGCAGTCTCCCGTTAATCAGAAGATAAGCGGTTTCTTTGAAGGTTGCCTTTTCCGCCAGTTGTTCTACGGGGATACCGCGGTAGCGCAGGATGCCTTTTTCGCCATCCATGAAAGTGATCGCACTCGAACAACTCCCGGTATTGGCATAACCGGGGTCGAGGGTGATGAACCCGGTTACCTGGCGGAGTTTTGAAATGTCTACTGATTTTTCACCTTCCGAACCGGTGACAACGGGCAGCCTGTATACTTCACCTTTGTATTCCAGTTTAACGTAGTCTTCCATATCCAAATCCTTTGCAGCGCCTTTGTTCGTAAAGCCTTATAAAAATACCCCGGTGCAGCGGCAATGGGGTATCAAAACATGTCTCGGGGGATCGTGATCCGAGTGTCCCGAAGGGTATACAGGAGAATTCATTCCCGGTCAACCGATGGATCTATTATTAACCCCAACGTTACAATCATGGGGGTTAAGATATAAGGCAGAACATTGAGTTATTAAGAGAACTATGTTATTTT
>JAFDAT010000249.1 GCA_019313725.1 Deltaproteobacteria bacterium | reverse complement strand
TTTTTTCAGCGGCCTTTTGCCAGGTGAAATGTTCCTGTATGCGGCGATATCCTTTCCGGCCCAGTGAGGCGGCTTTGCCGGCATCCGCAAGAACGTCCAGAATGGCCGCTGTGAGCGCATGATGATCACCCGGGGGAACCAGGACCCCTGCATCCCCCACGACTTCGGGCAAAGCCCCCCCCGTGGTGCTGATGACCGGCACGCCGCAGGCCATGGCCTCCCCGGCCGGGAGCCCGAAACCTTCATAAAGCGAGGGCACCACGGCCAGCGATGCCCGGGCATATTGCCGTACAAAGACATCATGGTCGATCCGGCCGGTAAAGTGTACGAGATGACCGATGCCAAGGGTCCGGATCAGGTTTTCGATGCCGCCGTTTTTTTTGGGCGAACCGATGACCACCAGTTTTATGGGCTGCTTTTCTGCGATCCGGGCAACGGAATGGAGCAGGTGGTAAAGCCCCTTCAGCGGGATGTCCGCGCTGTTGGTTACGATCAACCGGTTTTTTTCCCGTTCAATTGCCGGTATCGGATAAAACAGATGGGTGTTGATGCCGTTGGGCACCACCCGGAACCTGTTTCGAGGGATGCGGAAATCTCTGGCGATATCTTTTTTGGCGCATTCCGAGACAGTGATAATGCTGGAAAGGGTTCTCGAAACAATTTTTTGCATCCTCAGGAAGGAATGCCACCGCAAGTGTTTTAGTTTTTTCCAGAATGCAGATACGCTCTTAACGGCTAGATTGCGGTCAACCGTTATGGGATGGTGAATGGTAGCGATGGTGGGAATAAGTTTATTCCCGGCCCAGATACCGTAAGAGAGGCTCTGGTTGTCATGAACGACATCGAATCGGCCGCGGGAACCACGCAAAAAATGATATGCCCGAAGACCGAAGGTGAATGGTTCGGGAAATCCCATGGTCGAGACGCCGATCCATTCGAGTAAGTTGATGGGGTGGGCAAGCTCCTGCAGCGTCGGGATCCTGAAAGGGTCTTTGGGGTTGTACAGGTCCAGGCCCCGGATGTGCTGAATCGGGATATCGCCATGGATCTGCGGGTCCGGCGGCCCCGAAAGAACATGCACGCGGTGTCCCAGATCCGTCAATGCCCTGGCGAGGTTTTTCAGGTAGACGCCCTGGCCGCCGCTGTGCGGATTGCTCCTGTAACTGATGAGGCAGATACTCAATTTTTCTTTTGGTGTTTCCATTGGCTGGCATTGCATTACAGGTGTGAATTGCCCGCGTCAACCCATATATAGCAGTTGTCATAAATTTTCATGCTCGACCGCGCACAACAAAGCATGCAACCCAATACATGAAAATTTATACACATTAGAAATATTTATCAGCACTGATGCTCGATATATCCAATATAATTTTGAGCAGGATTCCTTTCCTGAAAGTGGCTGACTGTTTCTAATGAATATGTTATAGCGTCTGCTATATGAACATGCCGATTGGCCATCTGAAAGGACAGAGGTTGGGTTTATGTATCCGGTATTCGGAATTTTAGTGGGCATGTCCCTTTTGATCGCAGCGCCGCTTTGGGCGGAACCCTCAGCATCCGTCAAATATCTGATGCAGGAACACGTGTCCATGCTGGACTGGGGGCTTGAGAAAATTGAGGAAAACCTCTACAGGAATCGTGAAGTCCTGACCCAAAATGAAGGGAATCTGTTTGAACCGGAACCCGTTATCCGGGTGGCGTACACCTGGGAGGAAAACAGGATTCAGATCTTCGTGGCGCTGAATATGGGCGAAAATGTGAAAAAAACACCCCAGCGTATGGCCGCGACACGGTCGCATGTCGTGTTCGTGGTCGCTTACCTGCGGGGGCGATTGACCATGATGCCCTATGATGCATTTTTCCGGCACAAGGGATTCAGGAGCAAAGAGAGCCCTGAGAATCTGAATAGTGAACTGGTAAAAATCACCGACATCCACATAACGGTTCGTGACCACCAGGGGAACATCCTGAGCCGTTGCAAGGCACTTTTGTCCGGAAATGAGATTGTCTGGTCGAATATTGGCGGGTCGTAAGATGGCGCTTTCCTGCAACCATATCTTTTTTCAATATCCGGGTGCTTCCACTGAGGTGTTTCAGGGACTGTCCTTCAGTGTGAAACAGCCCGGCTTCAATGCTTTGTTCGGGCCATCAGGCGTTGGCAAGACGAGTCTTGCCAAAATTATCGTGGGCGAGATAACCGGCTATTCCGGAAAAGTGAACGCCGATGGCATGACCCGCCTGCTCTACTCTTACAACCTGGAACGCCTGCCCGACTGGTCGAGCGTGGGCAGGCATCTCGATAAAATTACACCCGATTCAAAAGAGGAGCACAAAGAAGCCCTGGTGGAAGTGTTCGGAATGACGGACTACATGGGACTGCGTTTTTCACAGCTTTCCCTGGGCCAGCAAAACCGTATCAACCTGATGCGCTACCTTTTACAGGACTTCGAACTTCTCATCATGGACGAGAGTCTGGCCAATGTGGATGAGATGACCCGGGAAAGCATCATTCTGAAGATCAAGGCCATGTTTCCGGACCGGTATTTCCTCTACATTTCACACAATTTCGTCGAGGTTTCCAAATTCTGCCGTGAAATCGTGGTTGTGAGAGGGCCCCTTAAGCAGCCACAGACCTTGAGCCTTACGGGTATCGATCTTAAGAGCCATCAATCCGTGGACAGGGACAGACTGGAACAGACCATGCTGGAGATCATGAATGCTGCCTAGACGCATCTACCAGTTCCTGATCATTTTTTTACTGGGGATCGCCGTGCTCTTTGCGGTCAAGTATCTTTTTGGCCTGTCCGATTACGTCATCCCGAGTCCCGCGGACCTCAGGGACACACTCGCTGCGGTGTACAAGCACTACGGAGCGGATGTGGCCAGCACCCTGTCAGTGGCGATTATCGGGCAGGTGGTCTCCATTTTTCTGGCACTTATGGTGGGAATCCTGGGAAGACAGACCACCTGGTTCGGGTCGTTCATAAAAGTGGCGGCCTACAATGTCCAGGCCTATCCCATTGTTGCCATCGCCCCCATTATTTTTATACTGTTCGGAGACGGTTTTTTTTCAAGATTGCTGATTGCGGCGATGATATGCTATTTCCCCATCTTGCTTTCCGTGCTGGGGATCATGTCCGAGCCGGTAAAGGAAATAGAGCATTTCTACCGAGTTACCGGCAGGATGCGCTGGCAGCTGGAGGTGAAGATAAGGGCTTTTGAAAATCTCAACAAGCTGACCACCGTGATTTCCGGTAGCGCTACACTGGCAATGGCGGGGACCATCGTGGCTGAATTCATTGCGGCCAACGCAGGTATCGGTTACAGTATACGCATTGCGCTGTACCAGAGCGACCTTTCTAAAATTCTGGTGGCACTGTTTTTGATCGGTATTACCCTGGCGGTCTATCAGGGCCTGCTGGAAGCCGCGGGGCGCATGATCGGTAAGGGTGTGACGGTCACCCGATAACCGTATTTGCTCTGAATCGAGAAGCGAATCATTCGTTTTTTGCGTCTAACCTTTTACGTTTATCGAGGAACGTGAGGTGAAAAAATGAAAAAAATATGGACCGGCTTTCTTTTCGTCATACTGCTGACGGCCGCCCAGTTCCTGCCGGCAGGGCTTCTGGCCGCCGAGGGCGGCAAAGAGCAGCTGACCTACCGTCTCAAATGGCTTTTCAATGTCAGCGTCATGGGCGATCTTTATGCCGGAGAAATGGGGTTTTTCGAAGGTGCGAATCTCGATGTTACCGTCAAGGAAGGCGGGCCGGAGCGTGATGCAATCCGGGAACTGGAACTGGGGTATGCCGACTTCGGCGTTGCTTCGGCCGACCAGGTGATCCGGGCGCTGTCAAAAGGATCGCCCGTGGTCGTCCTGGCGCAGCTTTTCCAGGTCAATCCCCTTCAGTGGATTTATCGGCCCGATCGGGTCGAAATCACACAGGTCAAGGACCTCAAGGCCAAGACCGTCGGGGTCACTTTCGGCGGCAACGACGAAACCATCATGCGAACCCTGCTGGCCAGTCAGGGCTTGTCCGAAGGCGATGTGCGCATCTACAGTGTGCGCTACGACTACACGCCGTTTTACCGCCGAAAAGCGGATTTGTGGCCTGTTTATGTCAACAGCCAGGGACCCATTATCAGCTGGAAACTGAAACGGGCCGGGGAGCGTGTGGCCTTTTTCGACCCATCGGCCCACGGTGTTAAATTTGTGGCCAACTCGGTGGTGACATCGGTCCGCATGGTGCGGGAGCACCCGGATACGGTGAAACGATTTATGCAGGCGCTTCTGCAGGGCTGGGAGGCGGCGTTCAAACCTGAAAATTCAAAAGCCGCCCTGGAGGTGCTGTCCAAATATGACCGGGATACGCCCCGGCCGATACTCGAAAAGCAGCTGGCGATGACCCGAAAACTGGTCAAACCTGCCGATTCAGTCGACATCGGGACATTCGACAGGGAGGCCTGGCAGCAGACCGAGCGCATCATGTTGGAGCAGCAACAGATCAAAGCGCCCGTGGGTGTTGATAAAGTGCTGATACAATTTTAGTATTTAGGGATTTAGATATTAGGATTATCTCCCGATCAGTTGTAGTATTGTTGGATTGAGTGATCCAATAGATACTAATCACGAAAACACGAAAATATTCATGGTATTTTTCGAGATTTCATCCTTTCGAGATTTCGTGATAAAAGCGTTTAAAATTTTCCGGTTCATCTGGTCGGGGGGACTTTTTACTTGAATTCACAGCGTCGTAAACCCTTCTGGGAAACCAAACCTCTGGAGCAGATGACGCGTAAGGAGTGGGAGTCGTTGTGCGATGGCTGCGGCCGATGCTGCCTCCAGAAACTGGAAAACCGGAAAACCGGCAAGATCGACTACACCTGGGTTTCATGCTATCTGTTCGATACGCAGCAATGCCGCTGCACGGCGTACGCCGAAAGGATTCTCCGGGTCAAGGGGTGTTCGATCCTGACGCCATCCCGGGTCAAGGAGTACCGGTGGCTTCCCAGAACATGTGCCTACCGCCTGGTGGCTGACGGGAAGACACTGCCCCAATGGCATCCGTTGGTCACCGGGGATGAAAACTCCGTGCATGCGGCCGGCATATCGGTGAAGGGCCGGGCGATCCCTGAAACGCATGTCCACCCCGATGATGTCGCGTACTACACCATAGGGGAACGGTTTTAAAACATAGCGATTGGAACAGATTTACGTAAAACGATTCCGGTATTGGGCCATTTGGGGTTTTCGATGTTAAGGTTTCCGGTTCACCCGGGTTAAGAGCCCAGAGCTTTACCGGATGTCCCGCAATCAGCTTTGGCAGGGATAAATCCCTGTGCTACATGACCGTGCATGTTGTCGGCTGAAATAATATATGAATAATCAGAGTGTTGCCAATGTAGGCCAGGGCTTCAGCCCCGATTAAGACATACCAAGTGTTATTGGGCAGCCTGTTTAGGCCTGTAGTTGTTGGGAGGGGCAGAAGTTCAGGCGCCCGTTCAGCAAGGCGCGAAAATGTTGGAATATCAAGCATATTTCGAGTTTTTGCAACGCTGCTGAGCGGGATGGATGGGCGCTGAAAATGTGAAGTTATTTTTCCGCGAGTCCTTAACACCATAGCGGATTGGTTTAGACGGATTCAAGGACACGGAAGGAGATAAAAAATGGATGATTGTATTTTCTGCAAGATTGTGAAAGGGGAAGTGCCCAGCTTCAAGGTCTATGAAGATGACCGCGTCTATGCTTTTGCGGATATCAATCCGATATCCGAAGGTCACACATTGATCATCCCCAAGGCGCATGCCGAGAATCTCGGGGAGATATCGGACGAGGATCTGGTCGCTATCCACCGGGTTTCAAAAAAGATGTACCATGCCATGCAGAAGACCCTGGGTGCCGGCGGTATTGCTCTGGTCCAGGCCAACGGGCGGGCCGTCAACCAGGTGGTGATGCACTATCATCTGCATCTGATTCCGCGCAAAGACAGCCAGCCCAGGCTGGCGGCAACCCAGTGGGATCTGGTACCCGGTGATATGGACACCATCAAGGCCGTGAGCGCAAAGATTGCGGCTGCGCTGGGACACTGATCGGGGGCGGATAACAAGACATCATTCGAACCCGGTGAATCCGTTTGAGGCGTACATGCCGGGATCGAATGATGTCTTGTTATTCGCACTTATTTAATTTTACGTTTTCGTGATAATGTATGTTGATATGTTGAACCACTTAAAACAGGAGGCCAGTAGATGAAGGAGATCCAAACAATAGGTATTGTCGGCTTCGGCGTTATGGGCGCAGCCATCGGGTTGAATGCGGCGGCAGCGGGCTACAAGGTCGTTTTCAAGGAGTTGAATGACGAACTGGTTCAATCCATGTACGCTAAATGGGTGGTGAAAACCCTGGAAAAGCGGGTGGCTAAAGGTAAGATTGCCCAGGATGAGATGGACAGGCTGACGGCGATGATCAGCGGTACGAGCCAATACGAAGAACTGGCCGACTGCGACCTGGTTATAGAAGCCGCCATCGAAAAGATGGACTTGAAAATCCAGATATTTTCAGATCTGTCGGCTGCCTGCCGCAACGATACCATCCTGGTCAGCAACACCTCCACGTTCCTGATTAAAAAACTGATGGAAAACGTTAACAACCCGGAACGCACGGCCGGCCTGCACTATTTCTTCCCCGCCAACATCAACCGCCTGGTGGAGGTCATCCGCCAGAAGAGCACCAGTGACGATACCTACGCAGTCCTGATGGCTTTTGCCGAAAAGTGCCGCAAGGTGGCCATATCGGTCAAGGACTTCCCGGGATTCGCCATCAACCCGGTGTTCATTTCCAGCTACATGGTCCTGGATTCATTCCTTAACGAAACCTGCAACATCGCAACCCTGGAAAAAATTTCTCAAGAGGCGCTCAACGTGAGATTCGGTATCATGTGGGTGCAGAACGGTTCCGGACTCGGCACCTGTTACCATGCCGGGAACTCCATGGTCGACTACCTGCATGAAACAGATATCGGGTACCCCCTGATGCCGGATGCG
>JAFDAT010000248.1 GCA_019313725.1 Deltaproteobacteria bacterium | reverse complement strand
TGTAGCGCTGCCCGGATGTGAGCCCTATTTCAAGCGGTTCTGCGGGCAGCGGTTCGAGCAGTTCCTCGGTTACCCTGGCAGCAATCGCCGGGATATCTTTCCACTCAGGATCGATGTCCAGGGCACGGCAGTTTACACCTTGCCATTCAATGGCTGCGGTTTTCAACAATCCTCCCAGGCCGCCCATGCTTGGGTTGTGGACATCCTTTGCCCTGAAACCGAAGGCCCCGTCAAGCCGGGTGACGGTTGCAAACAGGGTGCCGAAGCCTTCATCGACCCGGTTAAGTTCGGGCGCAACCGCTTGGGCCAGCTGGAAAGCGGTTTTGAGGAAGCGGTCCTTATCCGGATCCGATTCCAGGCGTTCGTCGGCCAGGATGATCAGGCCTGCGGTCCGGGAAAGTGCAGCGTCGTGCCGGATGATCTCGGCCGCGCGACGGGGGGGCATCAAAACAGCTTCGATTGCGCGTGCCTTGAATGCTTTGACAATCGCCTGCGCCAGGCCGGTGCCGTCTTCCAGGACGAATACCCGTTGACCGGGCTTGATGGAAAGCGGGCTGCCCTTGGTGCGAGGGGATTCACGAACAATTGCCGTTCTCCTTTCCAGCGTGCTGCCACTGCATTCCGGCTGAACAGTTTCAAGAGAAGCGGATGTTTCCCGAGACGGCCTGGGGGATGACGAGGGATCTCGAAATCGCGGCTGGGCTTCGGGGGCAGACGGCGCGGCTTTTTCCACACGGGTGGTGCCCATCAGGTAGTCGGCAATTTGTCCGAGAGTTTTAAGGCTGCTCATCTGGTCGGGTGTCACCGTGGGAAGCGCGGGAATCCGCTCTTCAAGGGTCGAAAGGATCTCGACTCTCTTTATGGAGTCAATGCCCAGATCGGCCTCGATTTCCATCTCCATGCCCAACATATCGACGGGGTAACCGGTCAACGCACTGACGACATCCAAAAGGGTCCGGGACAGCTGTGCTCTATCCGCGCCGTCGCTGTTCAACCGGCCTTCCGGAACGGCCAACGGCTCAACCAGAGCTTCAGGCTGGCACATTTGGGTGCCGGCACCCAGGTATTCCGCAATCTGCCCCAGGGTTTTAAGGCGTGACATCATGTCGGGCTCAACACTCGGGATACCGGGCATTTTTTCTTCGAGGCTCGAGAGGATTTCGACCCTTTTGATGGAGTCAATACCCAGATCGGCCTCGATGTCCATGTCCATGTTCAGCATGTCCACGGGGTAGCCGGTCAACTCGCTGACGACATTCAGCAACGTGGATGCAAGGGTGTTGTCAGGGGCTTCCGGGTGGGCGGTATTTTCAGGTGCCTGCTGGTGGCCGGCGTCCTGCCCGACCGGCATGGCATCCAATGTTTGCCGGTCACGTGGGTTCAAGGCGGCCAGGGGCTCTTCAGGCAGGGAAGGTATAGCGGGTTCGGACGGCGATCGGGGAACCTGGCCGTCTGCGGTAATGTCCTCAAACGGCGATGGTGTCGTCGTTGACGCCCACGCGGTATCTTGGGGAATGCCCAGGGATGCTTCGGCAATCCTGCGCGTACTTTCCATCATTTGCCGGAGGGTGCGGCCGGCCTCCGCCTGGGTCTCTAAAAATTTCTGATGGGCTTCGGCTGTGCGGGCCTGCAGCGCCTGCATGGACTTCAGACCTTCGGTGACGGTCTGAAGTGCATCGGCGATAAAAGGCGACTTTTTACCTTCGGGACGTTCGGGCTTTTTCATTTTTTTCATTTGATTGTGTACTTTTGTTTGATCTTTTGCAGTTATTTTCGGATCAACGTGATAGTTTGCACCGTTCAGCATGATGGTCATGCGCTGTTTTTTCGGCTTGGGCAGCGGGTCTTCCCAGGCATCCAGCGCAACGGGGTAGCCGAGAACGGCAAGCTGTGCAAGCGTGCAGGCCAGATCCGCAAGTCCGGAACGTTTTCCTGAGGAAGCGTCCAGGGATACGGCCTGAAACCTTTTCCCGGCCAGGATCGTGTTGACAAGGCCGCTGAGGACCGTTTTGGGGCCGACTTCCACAAATGTTCGCACACCGGCGGCATACATGTTTTCAATGACGGAAACGAAACGTACGGGGTTCAACATCTGGCGTCCCAGAATGGCTTTGGCCTTTTCAGCACTCGTCGCATAGGTCAGACCGGAACTGTTCGAAAAGACGGGCAGGCCGGTGGGGACCATATCAGCCTTGCGGACGGCTTCTTTGAAGGGTTCTTGAGCGGCATGCATAAGCCGGCTGTGAAAGGCCGCTGAAACCGGAAGGCGTAGGCCCCTGAAACCGTTTTTCTTTAAAACGGTTTCAGCCTGTTCAATGCCCTCCAGGGTACCGGACAACACCCCTTGTTCGGGGCTGTTCATATTGGCCAGGATGACGTCGGGAATGCCTTTGACCAGTTCCGCGAGGGTGTCCAGCGGTGCCTTGACGGCCAGCATCGTCCCCTCCGGGCCGGAGTCGGCCGCTCTGGCCATGATTTGCCCGCGGGTTAGTGAAAGGCCTATGAAGGTTTCCGCATCGATCCATCCGGCGGCATACAGTGCGGAAAGCTCCCCATAGCTGTGGCCGCAGACGGTTTCAGGCTTTACGCCAAATCGATCCAGTATGTTGAACATGGCCAGGCTGACCGCACCGATGGCGGGTTGGGCGAGGTCGGTTCGGTTCAGTATCTTCTGCCGGTGCTCTGCGCCGGCCGGAGTCGGCGCAACATCGGGATAGAGGGCTTCAGGGACACGGATGTCGCCGGTGCAGATACGGTCAACCGTTTCCAATGCACGCAAGCCTTCGGGAAACGTGCAGACGAGGTCGCGGCCCATTCCGGTGTATTGGCTTCCCTGTCCCGGGAACATGAAGGCCAGTTTGCCCGGTTGGCTGCCTTCTGCGTAAAATATGCCCTTGGAATGGGTGGCGATACGGGCATCGGCGTTGGCCAGATCGGCCGTGGCCGCATCAATCCTCGAGACCAGCGTGTCGCAGTCAACAGCAAGGCGGCCGGTCAATTCCTGAACGTATACCAACCGGTATGGCGCTTCCCTTGAGAAGTGGGTGCGGGTCCCGGCAGCCAGATAGTTGATGGCCTGTTCCGGTGCTATGTCCTTGACGGACCGTTTCAATTCCGCAAGCTTCTCTGACAAAGCCTTGCGGTCACTGGCGGAAAAGGCAAAAATTTCCACGGACCCGTCCCAGGAAACCGATGTTTTCCGGGAACCATACTCCTCCAGAACCAGGTGGAAATTACTGCCCCCAAACCCAAAGGAACTGACGCCGGCGCGACGCGGATGTCCCTGGGGCGATAACCAGGGCCGGGTTTCGGAATTGATGTAAAAGGGTGTATTGTCGAGCGCCAGTTCAGGATCCGGAATGGTTGCTTTCAAGGTGGGGGGAAGTACCTTGTTTTTGAGGGCCAGGGTTGTTTTGATCAGCCCGGCGGCTCCTGCAGCGGCCTTGGTGTGTCCGATCATTGATTTTACGGACCCGACGGCCGTGCACTTTTCATTTCCCGGAGCCTGGTCATACACCATTTTCAAGGCGTCAATTTCCACTTTGTCACCCACGCGGGTACCGGTGCCGTGGGCTTCGATAAGCTCGATTGTTGCGGGTTCGATCTGCGCATTTTCATAGGCCATGCGCAGCGCTTTTGCCTGGCCTTCGGCACGCGGCGCGTAGATGCTCTGCGATCGGCCGTCGCTGGAACTGCCCATGGATTTGATGGTGGCGTAGATCCTGTCGCCATCCTTTTCGGCCTGGTCAAGGCGTTTCAGCACCAGCATACCGATGCCTTCGCCGAGAACCGTGCCGTCTGCATCTTTTGAGAACGGCCGGATGTCACCTGTCTTGGACAGTATCATGGTTTTGGAAAAACACATGTGCATAAAAATGTCGTTGATGGTGTCCACACCGCCGGTCACAACCATGTCGCTGCGGCCGGCCTGCAGCTCAAGGAGGGCGAGGTGCACGGCGCCCATGGAACTGGCGCAGGCCGCGTCAACCACGCAGTTGGTTCCGCCCAGATCCAGGCGGTTGCAGATCCTGCCGGCAACCACATTGCCTAAAAGCCCGGGAAAGGAATTTTCCTGCCAGGGCACATAGGCATCGGATATGCGCGAGACTATTTTTTCGGTGGTTTCCGGGGAGATACCTTCTTTCTGGATGGCATCCCGCCATATGGGGTGCCCCAGCCTGGAGCCCAAGGGTATCACCATTTCCTGGGTCCCGGTTACGCCGAGTACAACGCTGGTGCGTTCCCGGTTGAAGGATTTTCCGGAACCATAACCGGCGTCTTCAAGGGCATCCCTGGCAGTTATCAGGGCCAGCAGCTGCGATGTGTCGATGGCTTCGAGTGACGCGGGCGGAATACCGAATTCCGAAGGATCAAATGCGATCGAGGGTAGAAAGGCACCGCGTTTGCAGTAAACGTGATCCGGTTTTTTAGGGTCTTCGTTATAGTACGCATCGGCCTGCCAGTGGGTGTCCGGGATGTCGGTGATGGCATCTTTTCCGCGAACCAGCAACTGCCAATAGGCTTTGAGGCCGGCCGACCGTGGAAACAAACACCCCATTCCGATAATTGCTACAGGCAGGCTCGCTACGGGTCTGTTCAGAGGGTTGTTTTGATTTGATTTACGCATGATGTGTTCCTGGTCCGGGGCCGTCACTGAAAATCAAACATCGAACTGATGGCCAATGTACCCACTACGTTCCGAGGTAAATTTTCACCGCAACGGCAGCATTCACCCGGAAGAATTTTTTGCAAACCATATGGATCCAGTAATATATATCACAATATCATGATTATCAAGACATACACTCAAAATTTAGAGTTGTTATATTGCCTTAACAAGTGTACAACATAGCATCATGATAAAATTTTATGTAAATCGGGAGCTTAGCGATCTACTGGACATCAGGCTTTCCAAGTGGAAACGCTGGTCACGCGAATTTCTGCCGCCCGATCCGCTGGGCGGGATGCAATCCGGTTATGCGCGGCAATACACGCCGGATCAGGCATTTACCGTTTATATGGGCGGGCATCTCGTGTCCGCGCTGAATTTTTCAATAGCCGAGGTCAAACAGATCCTTGAAGATTTAACGCCCTGGCTGCGAAAACAGAACATTTTGGGCCAGACCAACGGGAGTTTGCATCAAGGCAAGCGTAACCGTGGGGGGGTGGATAGCCGGGTTTACATTTTCAGGCGGTTGTCAAAGGACAACACGGGCGTAGCGTTCGCCTACATCGAGCGAACCCGGTTGTACGAGGAAGCCTATGAGCAGCATGGCGCCCATGTCCGGCGCGAAGTATATCGAGAAAGATCAATTTCTGCCGCCGTCAGCGGAGAAACCGTGGCCGCCGCGGATAATCTGGAAAAAATTGACAGCAGGATATTCTACGTGACCCATCTTTATGATCGCTTTGCAAAAAAGCTGGTAGGGTAATCGATATATCAGTTTACCATAAGGGCTACGGTTTTGAATGATTAAAGCAACAATTTTTCAATGTCTGCAAGCGGCATGGGCACATATCGAAATGCATTTGCCGGGAGGCTGATACCCTGGTTTTTCAATTGCGTGAATCTCATCAGGGCGGCAGCGCCCAACATCAGGTTCATGGCCACGACGGCGATACTCCGGTTATCAGGCTGTTCGAG
>JAFDAT010000016.1 GCA_019313725.1 Deltaproteobacteria bacterium | reverse complement strand
CCTTTCGGGCCGTCGATAGCCTGCCATTGGCCGTGTGCATTACCTGCCAGCTCTTGTAAGTCTCCTGCCGGCATATTTTCTATTTTTTCCTTGCGAATATTGCTCAATAACTATATCATTTTGCGTTAAATCCAAGTTGAGCGGTCTTCGGTTCAATCTGCACCAATTTCTTGCGAATCAAAGGGTTATGAACATGGACAACAAGGGTACGCGTATTATCATCGGTAGCGACCACGCCGCATTTCAGATGAAAACCAAGGTAACCTCTTTTTTGGAGGCGCAGGGGCTTGTGGTGGAGGACGCCGGGCCGGGCAGCGAGTCTTCTGTGGATTACCCCGATTTCGGGATGCGGGTTGCCGCATCGATTTCCAACGGCGATTTTTCGCGGGGTATTCTCATGTGCGGCACCGGCATCGGGATGTCCATGGTTGCCAACAGATTCCCGCGTGTGCGTGCGGCACTGTGCGGAGACCTGTTTGCGGCCAAAATGAGCCGCCGGCACAATGATGCCAACATCTTGGTGATGGGTGGGCGGGTTATCGGTGATGTACTGGCCATGGAGATCGTCAAGACCTGGCTGGAGACACCGTTTGAAGGCGGGCGGCACGGCCTGCGCCTGAAAAAATTCGATGTGATCGAACCGATTTCTTGAAGAGGAAAGGGGAACAAAAACTTGGACTACAGCATCATTAACGAGACGGATCCCGAACTGGGGCAGGTCATCCAAAAGGAACTGGATCGGCAGAAGTACAATCTGGAGTTGATTGCATCCGAAAATATCGTCAGTCGGGCGGTGATGGCTGTGCAGGGGAGCGTACTGACGAACAAATATGCCGAAGGGTACCCGGACAAACGCTATTACGGCGGGTGTGAATATGTCGACATGGCGGAAGCCCTGGCTATCGAGCGGGCCAAGAAGCTTTTCCGCGCCGAATATGTCAATGTCCAGCCGCATTCGGGGTCCCAGGCCAACATGACCGTCTATTTTGCGGTTCTGAAACCGGGGGACACCATTCTGGGGATGGACCTGGCTCACGGGGGACACTTGACCCATGGGAGCCCGGTCAGTTTTTCCGGCAAGCTGTACAACTTTGTGCACTACGGCGTTAAAAAAGAAACCGGGACCATTGATTACGAGGCCTTGAATGATCTGGCCCAGGCACACAAACCCAAGATGATCGTAGCCGGCGCGAGCGCTTATCCGCGCATCATCGATTTTGCCGTCTTTGCCGAGATCGCCGGGTCGGTGGGCGCCCTTCTGATGGTGGACATGGCCCATATTGCAGGACTGGTGGCGGCGGAACTTCACCCATCCCCCATTCCCTATGCGGATTTCACGACGTCGACAACCCATAAAACCCTCAGGGGCCCCCGGGGCGGTTTGATTCTGGCGAAATCGGAATTCGGGGCCAGATTGAACAAGGAGCTTTTTCCCGGAATACAGGGCGGCCCCCTGATGCATGTCATTGCGGCCAAGGCTCTTGCATTCAAGGAAGCACTTGCGAGCACGTTTACAGACTACCAGGCCGATGTCGTCAAAAATGCCAAAGCACTGGCCGGGCACCTGGTAGAAAATGGGGTACAGCTCGTTTCGGGAGGCACGGACAACCACATGATGCTGGTGGACCTGAGCAATCTGGGGGTGACCGGCAAAGACGCCGAAGCCGCCCTGGGAAAGGCCGGGATTACCGTCAACAAGAATACCATCCCTTTCGACACCCTCGGCCCTGCGGTTACCAGCGGCATCCGTGTCGGGTCCCCGGCCATCACCAGCCGGGGGATGAAAGCGGCAGAGATGGCGGTCATTGCCCGCCTGATGGTGGATGTGCTAAAAAATATGGGTGACGACCGGGTCGTGGAAAAGGTGAACAACGAGATCCGGGAACTTTGCGAGGCGTTTCCGATATATCAGGAGGAATGCTCTATATGACCCCAGCGGATGAACGCCCTTCCTGGGAAACGTATTTTATGGATATTGCGGTTCTGGTAGCCAAACGGTCCACGTGCCTGAGGCGTTCTGTGGGAGCCGTTGTCGTCAAGGACAAACGGGTCCTATCAACGGGCTACAACGGTGCGCCCATGAATATCGAGCACTGCAGGGTGACCGGGTGCATCAGGGAGAAGATGAACATTCCTTCGGGTGAGAGGCACGAGCTTTGCCGCGGGATACACGCGGAGCAGAATGCCATCATCCAGGCGGCATATCACGGGGTCTCCATAAAAGATGCCGTACTTTTCTGTACCAACCTGCCTTGTTCTATTTGTGCTAAAATGATCATAAACGCGGGTATCAGAACGATATACTACCTGTCCGGATATGCAGATACCATGTCGGAAGAGATGCTTGCGGCGGCGGGAGTTGATGTACTCAAAATTGAAAACAGCCATGGAGGGGAGGATTCATGAAGTGTCCATTTTGCGGTGAGATCGACAACAAGGTCATCGATTCCAGAGTGAGCAAGGATGGGAGTGTCATCCGCAGACGCAGGGAGTGTCTCCTGTGCAGCCGTCGCTTTACGACCTACGAGCACATCGAGGAGATACCCATCATGATTATCAAAAAGGATGGGCGCCGGGAAGTCTTCAACCGGGAAAAAGTGCGTTCGGGGATTAAAAAAGCGTGCGAAAAAAGAGATATCAGCATGAACCTGATTGAAGAGCACGTGGACGAGATAGAGCGGGATCTTCGGGAGACCGGGGAAAAGGAAATGGCATCTTCCGTGATCGGTGAAAAAATCATGACGGTACTGCACGACCTGGACGATATCGCCTATGTTCGTTTCGCATCGGTGTATCGAGAATTCAAAGATGTCAACGATTTTGTTTCGGAATTAAAGAGCCTGCTGACCAAACAATAGTATCCACCACCCCACAGTCGGCAGCGGCAACGAAAATGAAAGATTACAACCAGTTTATGCAACAGGCCCTTGAGCTTGCAGCCCGGGGCCGCGGTTACACGTCTCCCAATCCCATGGTCGGTGCCGTTGTCGTTCAGGATGGCAAGGTTGTCGGCAAGGGCTATCATCACGCCGCCGGAGAGGCTCATGCGGAGGTGAATGCCATCGACGATGCGGGTTCAAAAGCCAGGAATGCCACCATTTTTGTAACCCTGGAACCCTGCAACCACTTCGGGCGAACCCCCCCCTGCACGGAAAAAATACTCGCAGCCGGTTTAAAGAAGGTGGTGGTCGCCATGCGGGACCCCAACCCGGGGGTCAGGGGCGGCGGGATGCAATACCTCCGGCAAAAGGGCCTTGACGTGGTCAGCGGCATCTGTGAGGCCGAGGCCCGGCAGCTGAACGAGGTGTTCATTAAATATATTCAAACGCAGAAACCCTTTGTCATTTTGAAATGTGCCGCCACGCTGGACGGGCAGATTGCCACCCGGACCGGTGATTCAAAATGGGTTACCGGGAAGCTTGCCAGGCTGCACGTGCATGCTGTTCGAAACATTGTGGATGCAATCATGGTGGGGGCGGGCACGGTCAGGCAGGATGACCCCAGCCTGACGACCCGGCTTGAAAAGGGTAAAGGCCGTGACCCGCACCGGGTCATCCTTGACACGCGTCTTTTGACCCCTGTCAGTGCCAGGCTGCTGCACCAGGCCTCGGTTGCCGAAACGTATATTGCGGCGGGACCCGTATCCGCCAACGATGACCTTTTGAAGCGTAAAACCGCCCTTGAGGCGGCCGGTGCCAAAATTGTCACGACACCGCTTAAAGAAGGCCATGTGGATCTCGAGGTCCTTATGGAAAAACTCGGGGAGGCCGGGATTACCAGCCTTTTGATCGAAGGGGGGGGACAGGTGATCGGCTCGGCGCTGGCTGCGGGCATTGTGGACAAGGTGATGTTTTTTTATGCGCCCAAAATTCTGGGTGGCAACGACGGGGTGTCCATCTGCAGCGGCAGGGGGCCGGACCTGATGAAGGATTGTGTGACCCTGAAGGATACCCGGGTAGCGCGCTTCGGGGAGGATATACTCGTGGAGGGGTATATTGCATGAGAGCGTTTTACGATTTACGTTTTACGTGAGCCGCTTTTGGGCATCGGTTCATGATGAATAACGCACAGCTTATGTTCGCGTAGAATTTCAGCTCAGACAGTTTCACTTTCGCACAGGGATCACCCATCGACTTTCGGGGTTACCTTTTAATTGATTATAATTCCGAAAAAATAAGATGTTAAGGAGGGTCGCGGCCGGTTGCTAATCGAAGTTTAATGTATATATTACCTACGTTGAACAGTTAACAATTTGTTACGGTTAAGAGCATGTTTACAGGTATCATAGAAGGTCTGGGAACAGTTACCGGCATCCGGCCCTCGGGGCAGGGCCGCCGCCTTGTGGTGGATGCGGATTTTGTCTTGGAGCGCACGAAAATTGGCGACAGCATTGCCGTCAATGGGGCCTGCCTGACCGCGGTAACCGTTACCGGTAAACGTTTTGAAGCCGATGTTTCCCCGGAAACGCTTCAAAAAACGACTTTCGGCCAGGTGAGGATCGGGGAGCGGGTAAACCTGGAAAGGGCCCTGATGTTGTCGGACAGGATTGACGGGCACCTGGTCTCGGGGCATGTGGATACGACAGGGGTCTTGGCCCGCAAGGAGACGGCGGGCAATGCAATCCTTTTGACCATCGAGGTTCCGCACGCGGTGACCCGTTATATCATCCGCAAAGGGTCGGTTGCCATAGACGGCATCAGCCTCACCGTCAACCGCTGCGATGACCGGTCGTTCGAAGTGAGCATCATCCCCCACACGGGCCAGGTGACCACCATCGGGTTCAAGAAACAGGGTGACAGGGTGAACATCGAATCCGACATGATCGGCAAATATGTGGAGCGATTTTTAACGACGGATAAAACAGGGGAAAAGGAAACCCGGGGGTCGGCGATTGATATGGAACTGCTGGCCATGTCCGGCTTTCTAAACCCGAAATGAGTGTTCCAAGTCTTGAGAATTCAGGAGTAGAAAAAATGTCACATTTGAAGATCAAAGAGGCCATCAAGGAGATCGAGGCGGGTCGTATGGTCATCCTGGTGGATGATGAAGACCGCGAGAATGAAGGCGACCTCTGCATGGCGGCCGAGGCCGTTACCCCCGAGGCGGTCAATTTCATGGCCAGGTATGGGCGGGGCCTGATCTGCCTTCCCATGACGGCGAATAAGTGCGATTCCCTCGACCTGCCGTTGATGGTCAATAACAATACGTCGCGTTTCGAGACCGGGTTCACGGTGTCCATCGAAGCAAAACTGGGCGTCACTACCGGTATATCGGCAGCCGACCGGGCCAAGACGATCCTCACGGCCGTGGAGGATGAGGCCGTGCCGGGAGACCTGGCCCGCCCGGGGCACATCTTCCCCCTGCGTGCGCGGGACGGCGGTGTGATGGTGCGGGTTGGTCAGACCGAAGGTTCGGTGGACCTGGCGCGGCTGGCCGGGATGAAGCCCGCAGCCGTCATCTGCGAAATCATGGATGAAGACGGGACCATGGCCAGAATGTCCAGCCTCGAAGAATTCAGCGAAAAGCACGGCATCGGCATCTGCACCGTTGCCGATCTGGTGGCATACAGGACCCGTACGGAATCGTTTGTCAACATTGCCGCCGAGACCGTTATTCCCACAAGCTTCGGCGGTGAATTCAAAATTATTGCCTTCGAAAACGACATCGACGACCTGCTGCATATTGCCCTGGTAAAGGGTGAGATCGATCCGGAGAAACCGATTCTGGTCAGGGTGCACTCCGAATGCATGACCGGCGACATTTTCAGTTCCCTGCGCTGTGACTGCGGTGACCAGCTGCACCGGGCCATGGCCATGATGGAAAAAGAGGGCACGGGGGTTATCGTCTACATGCGTCAGGAGGGGCGCGGTATCGGGTTGGTCAACAAGCTGAAGGCCTATGATCTCCAGCTGAACCACGGCCTGGATACGGTGGAGGCAAACCGGGAACTGGGGTTCAAGGATGACCTGCGGGATTACGGCATCGGTGCCCAGATCCTGGTGAAGCTGGGGGTTAAAAAGATGCGGCTGATGACCAACAATCCTAAAAAGATGGTCGGTCTGGAAGGGTACGGCCTGAGCATCGTGGAGCAGACACCCATCGAAGTCGAGGCCAACGAACACAACAAGGGGTACCTGGAGTGCAAACGGTTGAAAATGGGGCATCTGTTGAATACGTGCGAAGTCATAACGAACTGATCTGGAACAAGAAAGTCCAGGGCTTCAGCCCTGCCGAAGCGGATTGCCGGGGGTCAGAGGTCGGAAGGTGAGCGGTATAGAGCGGTATAAGGTATAAGGCGGAAGGTTGACACCCATGTAAAAAATCCTTTTTACATGGATTTAGAAATTTAGGGATTCAGGAATTATGAATTATTTGATCTTGTTGTCAGAATACTGAATTGGAAAACCCTATAAATTTTGACTTTTTACGTATCCATCAGGGAGAAATAGTATGCCGAAAATTATCGAAGCCAATCTGGTAGCCGAGGGTAAAAAATTTGCCATTGTGGTCAGCCGTTTTAACGACTTTATTACCGACAGGCTCGTGGGAGGCGCTGTGGATGCGCTGGTCAGGAGCGGTACGAAGGACGAGGATATCGATGTCATTAAAGTCCCGGGTGCATTTGAGATTCCGCTGATCGCTAAAAAAATTGCCGGACAGGATCGCTATGATGCCATCATATGCCTTGGTGCCGTCATTCGCGGGGCAACCCCGCATTTCGACTACGTAAGCGCCGAAGTGTCCAAAGGCGTGGCCATGGTCAGCCTGGAGTCGGGAATCCCGGTAATATTCGGCATCGTCACCACGGACACGCTTGAGCAGGCCATAGAAAGAGCCGGCACCAAGGCCGGGAACAAGGGCTGGAGTGCAGCCATTTCCGCCGTGGAGATGGCTAACCTGAACGACATCGTAGGCCGGACCTGAGAATGGGAAATCGCCGCAAATCAAGAGAGCTTGCCATGCAGGCTCTTTTTTATATGGATACCAACGGGAATATTTCTCTGGAAAATCTGGATATCTACTGCCGTAATTTCAACCCGGCCAAGAGCGTGCTCCCCTTTTTTATGACGCTGGTCAGGGGGGTGATCGCGGAAAGGACCAGGATAGATGCCGTGATCGAGCGTTTTTCCAGCAACTGGAAACTTCACCGCATGTCGGGAGTCGATCGAAATATCTTGAGGCTGGCGGTGTATGAAACGTTGTTCCGCGAGGACATCCCCGTCAAGGTCAGCATCAACGAGGCCATCGACATCGGTAAAAAATTCGGTACCCATGAATCGGGAGCCTTCATCAACGGCATCCTGGACAGTATCCGGAAGGCGCTGGAGAAAGGCGAGATACAGGCCGGGGAAATAGACGCCAAGGATTCCCTGGTAAAAAGATGCCCGCGGCTGGGCGGGCCGATCTCTTTCAAGTACTGCAGGGGCGCCGGCGATAATGGCGCCCCGTGTTTCAAGATTATGGACTGCTGGTGGGAGGATTTCGATATCAGGGCGTACCTTCAAGAGAACCTGCCACCGGGGGCATACGAAAGACTGCTGAACGCGAAGCCACCGTCAAAGGTGGCCAGCATCGTGGAACTGATTGAACAGGCAAAAAAAGCGAATACCTGAATCGAGGTGGATCCAGGCAACAGGAGGCTGATTTGATTATTAAAGAACTGGCAGTCGGGCCGATCATGGCCAACTGCTATATCGTAGGATGCGAGGACACCAAGGCGGCAGCCGTTATCGATCCGGGTGATGACGCAGACAAAATCCTGATGCTGTTGGCCGAGTCAGCGTTGACGGTCGACTGTATCATCAACACCCATGGACATTTTGACCATGTGGGCGCCAACAGCCGGCTCAAAGAGGCCACCGGGGCACAGATCATGATTCACGCCCTGGATGAGCCCATGCTGTCCGAGCTGTCGGCGACCGCAGCGTCCATGGGGCTCAATGCGGACAACTCGCCGCCGGCCGATCGGCTTCTGGCGGATGACGACACCATCACATTCGGCAATATTACCTTGAAGGTACTGCACACCCCGGGCCACACCCAGGGCGGCATCTCCCTTTTTACCGAGGGCCATGTTTTTGTGGGCGACACGCTTTTTGCGGGGTCTGTGGGGCGCACGGATTTTCCAGGCGGCGATTTTGCAACGCTGAAGGCCAGCGTAAAAAACAAGCTGTACGTGCTGGACGACGATGTCATCGTTTATCCCGGCCACATGGGCAGGACGACCATCGGCAGAGAAAAACAGAGCAATCCCTTTGTCCGGGCTTGAACTCGTTTGACGTGTCTGGTATTCTATCCGGCATGTCTTTTCCCATCAACAGAAAAAAGACCGCAAAGATCAGCATCGGTGATGTAGAAATCGGTGGTACGGCACCCGTGGCGGTTCAGTCCATGACCAACACCGCCACTGCCGACGTGGTTGCCACCGTGTCCCAGATCCGGCGGCTTACCAAAGCCGGCTGCGAGATCGTGAGGGTTGCGGTGCCCGACGAAGCGTCTGCGCAGGCGATTCGCAGAATCAAGCAGGATATTGCCATTCCCCTGATCGCGGACATCCATTTTAACCACCGTCTTGCCATCGCGTCCGTCGAAGCCGGTGCCGACGGGTTGCGGATCAATCCGGGCAACATTGGAAGCCGTCGAAAAATCAAGGCAGTGGCCGATTGTGCCAGGGATCGCGACGTCCCCATCCGGGTCGGCGTCAATTCCGGTTCCCTGGAAAAAGAGATCCTGGAAAAGCACGGAGGCGCCACCGCGGAAGCGATGGTGGAAAGCGCTTTACGGAATGTCGATATTCTCAAATCGTTTGATTTTGACAGTATCAAGGTGTCCATCAAGGCTTCAGATGTGCCCCGGACCGTCGAAGCTTACCGGTTGTTTTCTTCCAGAACGAACATCCCGGTCCACCTGGGCGTCACCGAAGCCGGCGGCCTATTTCCCGGTATCGTCAAATCCTCTTTGGGCATCGGTATGCTGCTGGCGGAAGGCATCGGGGACACCATCCGGGTTTCGCTGACACGCGATCCCGTGGAGGAGATCCGTGTGGGGTACGAGATATTGAAGGCACTGGGGATCCGCCAGCGCGGCCCCGACATCATTTCCTGCCCTACCTGCGGGCGCTGCAACATCGCGTTGTTTGACATCGCCGAAAAAATCGAAAACCGGGTCATCAACATGACCGCACCGATCAAAATCGCCATCATGGGGTGTGTGGTCAATGGACCGGGGGAAGCCCGCGAGGCCGATATCGGCATTGCCGGCGGCGACGGAAAAGGCATTCTTTTTAAAAAAGGCAAGGTGGTCAAAAGCTTGCCCGAGGAGGCGCTTGCCGATGTCCTGCTGAAAGCGCTGGATGTCTATGAAGATGAATACTTGAAAGGAAAACCATGAGTAAAAAGGTACAAAAGGCAATCAATCCCACCCGGTCGGAAGATTACCCGGAGTGGTATCAACAGGTGGTGAAGGCCTCAGATCTGGCCGAGCGGTCCGCTGTGAGGGGCTGCATGGTGATTAAACCATGGGGGTACTCTATCTGGGAAAATATCGTGCGCGAGATGGACGATATGTTCAAGGATACAGGGGTTCAAAATGCGTATTTTCCCTTGTTTATCCCCATAAGCTTTCTGGAGAAAGAAGCCAGACACGTCGAGGGCTTTGCCAAGGAGTGCGCCGTGGTGACCCACCATCGCCTCGAAAAGGATGACCAGGGCGGACTGGTTCCCGCCGGGAAACTGGCGGAGCCCCTGGTGGTGCGACCGACTTCGGAAACCATTATCGGGGATTCCTTTTCACGCTGGGTCAAGAGCTACCGCGACCTGCCCCTGCTCATCAACCAGTGGGCCAACGTGGTGCGCTGGGAGATGCGCACCCGTATTTTCCTGCGTACCAGTGAATTTCTGTGGCAGGAGGGGCACACTGTCCACGCCACGGAGGCGGAGGCCGTCGAACGCACGCGTCAGATGTTGGATGTCTACGTTCGCTGCGTCGAGGATTTTCTGGCGATACCGGTGATCAAAGGCCGCAAATCGGCCTCCGAAAGATTTCCCGGGGCCGTGGACACCCTGTGCATCGAGGCCATGATGCAGGACAGAAAGGCACTGCAGGCCGGCACATCCCATTTCCTGGGCCAGAACTTTGCCCGGGCATCCGAAATAAAATTCCAGACAACCGACGAGACCGAAGCCTATGCATGGACCACCTCGTGGGGCACTTCGACCCGCCTTATCGGTGGGGTGATCATGACCCATGGTGATGATGATGGGATTATCCTTCCACCCAAGGTTGCTTCTTCCCACGCGGTCATCCTGCCGATTATCAGGAAACCCGAAGACCGGCAGACGGTCATGGCGTATGTGGACAGCCTGGTGCTTCGCCTGCGGGAGCAGAACTATCACGGGCGCAAGATAAAGATCGAGGTGGACGATCGGGATATCGGCGGGGCAAGGGGATGGGAATGGATCAAAAAAGGCATCCCCCTGCGCGTCGAGGTCGGCCCCCGGGACATTGCCGAAAATTCCGTTTTTGTGGCCAGGCGCGACAAGCGCCACCGTGATAAGACGTCCATGCCCGTGGACAGTTTTGTGGAAACGTTTACCGACATCCTGGACGGGATTCAGGCCAATCTGTTTGACCGGGCCCTGGCTTTCCGGGAGGCGCACACCCATAAGATTGAAGACAACAAATCTTTTTATGATTACTTTACACCTGAAAACAGCGACAAACCCGAAATTCACGGAGGGTTTGCCGTATCGCCCTGGTGTGGGGACGAAAACTGTGAAACGACCATAAAAGAGGATCTCAAGGTCACCATACGGTGCATCCCCTTTGACAGTGAGGTCACCGATGCGAAATGTGTCTGCTGCGGCAAGCCCCGGAGCCGGTCGGTGATATTTTCCAAAGCGTATTAGCTGGGTCAGTCTATCGCATGATCAGAATCAACGACATCATAGACAAGATGGTGGAAGAAAACCCCGAGGCCGATGTGGACCTCGTGGAGCGGGCGTATATCTATTCGGCCAGGGCCCACCAGGGGCAGATGCGCCTGTCCGGAGAACCCTACCTGACCCATCCCCTTGAAGTGGCCGGCATTCTGACGGACATGCGGCTGGATCCGAAAAGTGTGGCTGCCGGCCTTTTGCACGATGTGATCGAGGACACCCAGGCAACCCCCGAGGACATCGAAGAGATGTTCGGGAAAGAAGTGCGTCACATCGTGTCCGGCGTCACCAAGCTCGGCAAGCTGCCGTTCGGCAGCAAGCAGGCACGCCAGGCAGAAAGCATCCGCAAGATGCTGCTGGCCATGGCCGACGATATCCGCGTGATCCTCATCAAACTGGCCGACCGGCTGCACAACATGCGTACGCTGCAGTTTCACAAGGAAAACAAAAAGAGGTCCATTGCCCAGGAGACCATCGACATCTACGCGCCCATAGCGGCAAGGCTGGGGATCTACTGGATCAAGAACGAGCTCGAGGACAGCTCCTTCAAATACATCATGCCGGAGGAGTACAGCGCCATCGAAAGCATGGTCAGCAAAGACCGCGAAGACCGCGAAAAATATATCGATACGGTCAAGACCTATGTCAAAAAAAAGATGGACGAAAGCAATCTCAAGTGCGTGGTCCTGGGGCGGTACAAGCATTTTTACAGCATCTACCAGAAGATGGCCAGCCAGGATCTCAGTTTCGAGGAGGTCTATGACATTATTGCATTCAGGCTCATCCTGGACACCATTCCCCAGTGCTACGAGGCCCTGGGCATGGTTCATTCCCTGTGGAAACCCATAGCCAAAAAGTTCAAAGACTACATCGGTGTCCCCAAGCCGAACATGTACCAGTCCCTGCACACAACCGTTATCGGCCTTTTGGGTGAACGTATCGAGATCCAGATTCGTACCCATGAAATGGACAGAGTGGCCAAATCCGGCATTGCCGCCCACTGGAGTTACAAGGAAGGCAAACGGGATGATAAGGACATCAACGCCAAGTTTGCCTGGATTCAAAGCCTGGTGGAGAATCAGGCTGAATTCCGTGACCCGCAGGAATTTCTGGAAAATGTGCGTATCGACCTGTTCCCGGATGACGTTTACGTGTTTACCCCCCAGGGCGAGATCAAGTCGCTGCCCAAAGGGGCCACACCCATCGACTTTGCTTACCTGATTCATTCGGAGGTGGGTAACCAGTGTACCGGGGCCAAGGTGGACGGTCGGATGGTGCCGTTGAAATATGAACTGCAGACGGGGAATATCGTCGAAATTGTAACATCCAAGGGGCACCACCCCAGCAAAGACTGGCTCAACTTCGTGAAAACGGTCAAGGCCCGGTCACGGGTCCGCCAGTGGATCAAAGTCCAGGAGAAGGAACGCAGCCTGTCGCTCGGCAGGGAGATGTGTGACAAGACGTTTCGGAAGCACCGCCTCAATTTCAGCGCGCTCATCAGAAGTGAGGAGATGAAAAGCGTGGTGGAACACTTCGGGTTCAAGACGGTGGACGATTTGATCGCCAGCGTCGGTTACGGCAAAACCACACCGCTCCAGATTGCCAGACGATTTGCATCCCAGACGGAACCGGAGGCGGAAAAAGGCTCCCTGTTCAACAAGCTGATCAGAAAGGTAAGGAAGAAAAAGCCGCAGGCCGGGGTGGTGGTCAAAGGGCTCGACGATATATTGGTGCGATTCGGGAAGTGCTGTCAGCCGGTTCCGGGGGACGCGGTCACCGGGTATATCACCCGCGGGTTCGGCGTAACCATACACAGGACAAGCTGCGTGAATGCATTGAAAATGAACCCGGATCGGCAGATCGATGTGCAGTGGAGCGAGGCGGTCAACCAGACCTATCCGGTCAAGATCAAGCTAAACTCCCTGGACCGGGTCGGCTTGCTGGCGGACATCGCTTCCTCTATCAGCAAAAACGGAGCCAACATCCTGAGTGTAAACACCGAAACCAAGGATGATAAAACCGTGGATTCCTTTATCACCATAGGGATTGAAAACACCACTCACCTCAAAAAGGTGGTTTCGGATTTAAACAAGATTAAATATGTTCAAGGAGTGAAGCGGGTGGGTTAAGATGCCTTGATTACACGACCTGATTTTATACAGTTGGTGCAGACAACCATCTTTTTCTTTTTTCCATCCTGCAGTGCCCG
Organism: Deltaproteobacteria bacterium; assembly: GCA_019313725.1. Lineage (GTDB taxonomy): Bacteria > Desulfobacterota > Desulfobacteria > Desulfobacterales > B30-G6 > JAJDNW01. The sequence goes on along the minus strand of JAFDAT010000016.1, from coordinate 5,389 downwards.
AACACTCTGAAGATTGGGATTGAATCTTCTTTTGTTAACGTTGTGAGCATGGCTCACGTTATTGCCGACCATCGGTTTTTTTCCGCATATTTCACACATTCTGGACATCTTATTTTCTCCTTTGAATTTGATTTTTCCGTCGATCAGGACAGTGCGGGAAACAATCAAATTTTATGCTATTTAAAAAACAACGATTTCTACACCAAAATTTCCGGCATGTAAAGTATTTTATTTTTTCTTGGGAGGAGCGTCCAGTTCCGCGATGATCGTTTCGCAGGCAGCGATATAACGCAGGGCGGTCTGGTGCGCCCCGACATCAGGATATTGCCGGACCACAGCCTGAAATCGATACAGCGCCGCCTCGTAATGCTTGGTTTTATAATAGAAAAGCCCTACGTACAGGTCGTGCTCGGCCATGCTTTTCAAACACAGGCGGTAAAGTTCCTGGGCCTTATTGGCATGCGGGTCCTGCGGATAATTTTTCATCAAGCGGTTGAACGCCCCGATGGCCCGTTTGGCAGATGTCTGGTCCCGGTCTACGGTATCGAGCTGTTCGTAGTGACACAACCCGATTTGATAGATGACGTAGGGAATGGCTTCATTCTTGGGGTGGAGCTCCACGAATTCTTCATAGGCCATGACGGCCTCTTCATATTCACCCAGGTGATAATGGGCGTCGGCAATTTTAAGCTCGGCCAGTTTGGCGTATTTGCTGAAAGGGTACCAGTCTCTCAACTTTTCAAAGTATTTGACCGCGTCCTTGTAATCCCGCTCCTTGAATGCTTCTGTGCCGTTGGCGGCAAGTTCGTGGGCCGGCTTTTCGATGTCGGGATCCCGCGGGGCACAGCCTGCAAGAGACAGGGCCGCCAGGAAAAGGATGATGATGGGTAATTTGTTCATTGCAGTGCACGATCTGTGAGGCCAAGAATACGGCGGTGAAAAAAGGGTGTTTACCGCCGGTATTGTTCCCATCCGGCTGGCTGTCTGCGCCGGCTCCGGTCCTACAGCATCTTGTTGATGGCATCCTCGAGCTTTGACTTGGCAACCATGCCGGTAATTTGTTCTACAACGTTGCCGTCTTTGAAAAAGATGAGGGTCGGGATGGCTTTTATGCCATATTTTCCCGGTGTTACCGGGTTGTTATCCACATTACATTTTGTGAATTTGATGTTCTCGCCGAACGCTTCCGACAGCTCTTCCACAATGGGTCCGATGGCTTTGCAGGGGCCGCACCAGGGTGCCCAGAAATCCACCAGGACGGGTTTGTCTGCTTGCAGCACTTCCGTATCAAAACTGTTATCTTCAATCTCCATAATACCTTCAGCCATAATATCGAGTCCTTTCTTTATGATTTATTGTTTGCGAAATATAATGATATGACGCTGCAATGTCAACCTATACACATTAGAAACAATAATCAGCCCGGATTCGGATTTGATTCCATGTTTTTTGAGGAATTGATATCGGCTGCAAAAGCGTCCCACCGTTCTCATGAACGTTCTATTGATTACAGGTCGCCGATGATCTATAAAGGCGGCAGCGTATCATGAGGCTTACATGGGAAAAAAAATAAAAATCGGCGCACTGGTGTCGGGGGGCGGATCTAATCTTAAGGCCATTATCGATGCCTGCGAATCGGGTAAAATAGATGCTGAAATGGCTTTTGTCGGCTCGGACAATCCGGCTGCCGGCGGTCTGTCACGGGCCGCCCAGCACCATATCCCGACATTCGTGGTGGACTATGCCGGCATTATCAAGGAATTCAAGGATGACCCCCGGGGCTTTCGGCTGCCGGACGATTTCGACCCGGAAGAGGCTTTTGCCCGGCAAACCCTTTTTGACGTCCGGGATGACCGGCAAAAGGCCCGCGCTTTCCTGATCTCCCGTGCAGCGGCCGAACACAGGCTTTTGGGCCACATGGCCGGCTTTGCATTCGATTTGCTGGTGCTGGCCGGATTCATGCGCAAACTCTCCCCCTACATCATCGACCATATCGACCAAAATTCAGCCCTTCCGAGGATCATGAACATACACCCGGCCCTTTTGCCGGCCTTCCCCGGCACGGACGGTTACGGCGATACCGTAAGATACGGCTGCAAGGTGGGGGGGTGTACGGTCCATTTTGTCGATTACGGCGAGGATTCAGGACCGATCATAGGACAGCGGGCCTTTGCCATCGAGGCCGGGGACACCATCGACGCTGTCAAATCCAAAGGGTTGAAACTCGAGTGGGAACTCTATCCTGCCTGTATCCAGCTGTACGCCCAAAACCGCCTGGAGGTCGTTAAAGAGACGCATGCCCTACCCCAGGGCACGGTGGTCCGGCGGCGGGTGGTGAAAATCAAACCCTCTCGCCCACTTCGTTAGCGCCCGCCGAGAAAACAAATACTTGGCTCCTTAAATCTTGACTCCCTCTTCCATCCTTTTTTATAGATAAGATAAAGCGAAGCGCCTTCCACATTCGACGTTGGATGTTGAACGTTCGATGTTCAAGTTTTTTTCTGTAACTTCTGGCTTCTGAATTCTCTGGTTCATGTGTTCTATGATAGAGCACCTTCTATGGGCAACAAAACGCCTGGTCTTCTGGGCCAGGATTCTTTACACTCATATTTTCGTGATTGTTTTTTGGTGAGAGCGCGATGGCTATCCCGCCTGGAGAGCCTTGACCATCATGGGGATGGCCACGACCGTCCCGATGGTGCTGCCCAGGTTGGTGAAGACCACCACTAAAAGAATGCGGGTGACCTTATTTTTCCAGAATCCTTTGATGGACAGGATATCTTCCGGCAGGCGTTCCAGATCTTTTACCTTGGGTTTGTTGGCAAAGGCTTCCACCAGCCCGGATACCCACCCGGCTGCAATCATGGGATTAAGGGATGTGAGCGGTGCCGCCAGAATCGATGAGACGATGGTAAAGGGGTGGCCCAGAGCTGCTGCTGCTCCTATGCCGGCCATGGCACCGTTGGCCACAACCCACCAGGTCAGCATGTCGGTGCCCGCCTTGGAGCCCCCGTAAAAAAAACCGAAGATAAGCAGCACAAGAATTGCCGCCGGTATCAACCACTTGACCAGGCCGGCGGTTTTGCTTTTGGGCGGAATGATCTCGAGGGCGTCGATGTCGGTTTCCTGCTCCCAGTATTGCTTGATTCCGGGTACGTGCCCGGCACCGACCACGGCAATGATCCTGTTGCCGGGGGCGTCTTTTATCTTCTGGGCAAGATAGCGGTCTCGTTCGTCAATAAGGATATTTCGTAACACCGGCAGGGATTTTTCAACTTCGGAAAGCAGGGACTGGAGCATGTCTTCCTGCTTCATTTTTTCCACATCTTCCTCGGTAATCTCATCGACATTTCCAAGAGACAGGGCCAGCTGGAAAACAATTTTCAATTTGGCCCACAGGCCCATGACGCGCCAGGTTCGGGACAGGGTCACCCGGATATCACGGTCGGCAAGGTGGATGGCTGCGCCGCAGGAATCCGCCGATTCGATGGCTTCGATCATTTCCGCGCCGGGTTTGATGTCCAGTTTGTCGGCAATCCGCTTCTGGAAAGATGCCAGGAGAAGATTGGAAAGGAGCAGAAATGTCTTTTTCTCCTTGATCACCTTGAGGATGTTCATGTCGCGCCATTTGTCTTTCTGGCGGATGGACTGAAATCGGGATTCACAAAGTTCGACACATACCGTATCCGGTTTTTCGGTCTGGATGGTTTGCCGGACCAGTTCGGTGCTTTCCCTGGAAACGTGGGCGGTGCCGATGAGCAGAATTTCCTTGCTGCCGTGTTCGAGCCGGTGGATCATATCGCTGTTGTTTATCATATTTATCCGGTATATGGTTCCGTTAATTTTACAGATTGATGTCTGTTTTTATATTTGAAACAATTATAAGCACGAATTCAGGTTTTGCCGGATTTCTTTAGCATGGTTAACGTCAATTTAAAAGGCCCGGTTTCGGAATGAGAAAGGGGCGGAGGAAGATGCACGATGGCGAGTGAAAAACGGATCGATACGGGGTGTACCCACATACCGGCGGAACCCTATTATATGAGCACGGGTAATGAAATTCAGGTGTTCGAGGCATCGTACGACGCGCGGTTGCCGGTCATGCTGAAAGGGCCTACAGGCTGTGGAAAAACCCGATTTGTGGAACATATGGCGTTTCGTCTGCAACGGTCGCTGGTCAGCGTCGCCTGTCACGAAGACCTGTTCGCCTCCGATCTGATCGGGCGGTATCTATTGAAAAATGATGAAACCGTCTGGGTGGACGGACCTTTGACCAGGGCCGTAAGGGAAGGGGCCATCTGCTATCTGGACGAGGTGGTGGAGGCTCGCAAGGACACGACGGTAGTGATCCATCCGTTGAGTGACAACCGGCGCATGCTCTCCATCGATAAAAAGGGGGAAACCATTCAGGCGCACCCGGATTTCATGCTGGTGATATCTTACAACCCCGGTTACCAGTCCGTGCTCAAGGATCTCAAGCAGAGTACGCGCCAGCGATTCGTATCCCTCATGTTCCAATATCCCGAGGCTGAAAAAGAGGCCGAAATCGTCTCCCACGAAGGAGAAATCGGACGGGAGACGGCGTTGGGGCTGGTGGGCCTGGCCAACCGTATTCGTAATATCCGCGAGCACGGCCTGACCGAGGGCGCCAGTACACGGCTGCTGATCTACGCGGCCCAGCTGATCAACCGGGGAATTCCCGTCCGGGAGGCCTGTAAAACAGCCATTTGCCTGCCGCTTACCGATGACGAACGGCTTCAGGAAACTCTGGAAGAACTGATCTGGGATATATTTGATGAATAAAGGCAGCGATGCCCTTGAACGGCTTGCTGTGGCTGACCCGGAACTGGCCCGGGAGACAGGCCGTATCATCCAACTACATGGTCCGGTGTCTGCGGACCGGATGACGCTGCTGGTGGAGGAAACCCTTTGGGGGCTTTCCCAGGAGATATCCTTCGGTGCAGCCCTGGCGAAGGGGTATGCCCGCCTTTTGGGTACGGGTTCGGAAACGGCAGTCCGCTATTATCGGCTGAGGGTACGTCAGGGCGGCGCGCACGGCCCCACCACCGGCAGAATGATGGCCCTGCACCTGATTCCCGTGCTCGTCCATGGCAACGGAGAACTCGCCCGCAGGTTTGCCGATGTATTCGACACCATGTGTCAAAAGGGGACCTACACCTTGAAGAAGCCCCTGGAGGGCTTGTCAGCGCTGCTGCGTGCGGGGGATATCGCCGCGGGCGCCGCCTATCTCGAGCTGCTGAACAGCGCATTTTCACAGGACATATCTTATAACCAGAGCCTGCACTTTACGTACACCCTGCCGACTGCGGTGGCTTCATTGCCCCCCTCCAAACGTGTCTGGCAGATTCGCGAGCTCACCCGCATCGTC
>JAFDAT010000247.1 GCA_019313725.1 Deltaproteobacteria bacterium | reverse complement strand
TCTGGACCTGACGCCCTCTTTTCAGGCACTGGAAAAGACCTTTCCGCCGGACATACAGGATGGGCTGACCATGGCCAACACCCGCTCGCGGATGCGCATGGTAACACTGTACGCCTTTGCCACCCACCACAGAATGCTGGTGGCGGGAACCGGGAATAAAGTGGAGGATTTCGGTGTCGGATTTTACACCAAATACGGCGATGGCGGTGTCGACGTCTCCCCTATTGCGGACCTGATGAAATCGGAAGTGTATGCCATCGGCGCATCCATGGGAATCATAGAAGATATTTTACAGGCGCCCCCGACGGATGGGCTCTGGGAAGACAACCGAACAGATGAAAGTCAGATCGGTGCGACGTATGCCGAACTCGAGTGGGCAATGCGGCATGAAAGCAACCCCTCCGAAAAAAAGTTAAGCCATCGTCAACATAAGGTCCTCTCTATTTTTCGCGGGTTTCACCAGGCCAACCGTCACAAAATGGATCCCATCCCGGTGCTGAAGATACCGGATAGCATTAAAAAAAATTGACCGTCGTCCGAATAGTTGTAACAGCATTTCAGTGATCGTTCTTCTTTCCCTTATTGACCATGTCAGGTTCCAAGGGGCCAAGGATTCAAGGGTTCGAGCAATATGCTGAAAAATTTTAGTGCCTTTAGGCAAGACCTTGGGTATATAGAAAGCTGATAACTCTGAAATGGGAAAAACGCCGATAGCGTTATACTTCTAATAACAAACACGTGGATCTTCGAATTCTTAAACCCTGTTTTTATTCAAATGAATTGGTGGAAAAATAATTGGGGTTACAAAGTCATGTCTCATATTGATATTAAGGGTTATGTTCCCGGAGCCATAGGCCGCATAGCCGAACTGCACGCCGTTTACTACAACCAGGCGTGGGGTTTCGGAAAGTTTTTCGAAGCCAAGGTGGCCGCGGAACTTTCGAAATTTATCGGTCGCCTGGATGAAAACCAGGATGCCCTGTGGACCGCCTGTCTTGAAGGTCGGGTGGAAGGTGGTATCGCGATTGATGGTATCAAGGCAAAAACCGATGCCGCCCACCTCAGATGGTACATCCTGTCGCCCCAGCTTAAGGGACAAGGCCTCGGAAACCACCTTCTGGCCGAAGCCCTTAATTTCTGTCGTTCAAAACAATACAAAAAGGTCTACCTGTGGACCTTTCAGGGGTTGAACCCGGCCCGCCATCTGTATGAAAAATTCGGTTTCAAACTGGTGGAGGAGCATGAAGGCAAACAGTGGGGAAAAACGGTGATCGAGCAGAAGTTTGTGCTCGAATTAACGTGACAAGGTCATAAAAAGCCCGAAGGACGTTTTAAGACTTTCTGCCACATAAAACGTAACACCTAAAACTTAAAACGGTTATTCATGGACATCAACATCTTCATCAAAGGTTTCATCATAGGGATTTCAATCGCTGCTCCCGTAGGGCCCATCGGAGTGCTTTGCATTCAGCGGACGCTGTCCGGTGGAAAAAGCCAGGGACTGGCTACGGGCCTGGGAGCAGCCAGTGCCGATGCCGTCTACGGTGTGGTTGCCGCTTTCGGTCTGACCGTCATCTCCAATTTTTTCATCTCCCAGGATACCTGGTTTCGCCTCATCGGGGGGGCATTTCTGGTATACCTCGGCGTAAAAGCCTTCATGGCCAGCCCGGGTCGGTTGAACCAAGCAGAAAACAATACCCGGCTCATCAGTGCCTATGGCAGCACATTTCTGCTGACCCTTGCCAATCCGATGACCATTCTCTCTTTCGCAGCCATTTTCGCCGGCCTGGGGCTCGTGAACAACAACCTGAACTACGGTTCAGCTGTCTTGATGGTCCTGGGTGTTTTTGGCGGGTCTGCTGTCTGGTGGCTGTTTTTAAGCAGTTCCGCCAGTTTGTTCAGAAACAGAATCGGGGACAAACTGGTCTGGCTCAATAGAATTTCGGGAACAATCATTTCAACATTCGGCATAATCGCCATACTGAGTTTGTGGTATACGCGCTGATGCGGGTTGCGGGACCAAAACGCTACCCTAGTTTTATGTTTCGATAGCTAAGATGAAAATTAAAAAATACAACCCCACCTGGGAACACATCAAACTCTTTATCTGGGTGATCCTGATTTTCGAGTTGCTGTTGTTCTGCCTTGCTCTGGCAGTCGGGAAAAATGCGGGTTTCGCGTTTGCTTTCCGGGTGTGCTTTTGGCTGGGTTTGATCATTGCCGCGGTTTTCCTGTCCATATTCCTGCTCAACTTTCTGGGTATCGTAACCTTTTCCTTCTCAGCCCATATCCGGGGTACGATATTCAAAAAGAAGGCACCTTCCCCGGCCAGAGTTTTGAACATTTACGATTTTCCCGTGTTAAAAAGCATATTGAGAGATGCCGACCACGTGGATGTTAAAACCGTGGAAGGCGAGGTTAACCTGGCCGAATTTATCGCCGCCATGCTGTCATTTCGCCCCCCCTGGCTGATATTTTTTTACCGCATTCGCAAGGTTTTCGTCCGCCTGCTGGGGATGCGTCAGGATGAAAATCCGGAAATGCTCAGGCCGCTGGATGCCGAAGATGTACCTTTTGCACCGGGAAAAACGGCCTCGTTTTTCATTGTCCGGCACGCCAGCAAAGACCGTTTCTGGATTGTGGAAACCCCGGATGACATGCATCTGCAGGCCTTTTTAGGGATCTTTAAAAAAAAGAACAACTATAGGAAAAACACATTTTACGTAATGACGGTTGTCCATTACAAGCACTGGACCGGATTCATATATTTTAACGTTATTCGGCCTTTTCATCATCTGGTTGTCAAACAGATGGCACTGGCCGGGGTTAAATAAATCCTGTATCCAAGGCGTGCAGGGGAACGATGATGCGCTTCGAAAGCTGTAAAGAAAAAATTAAAACCTTCATTCGCGGGTGGGGATTTTCACTGCTGGCCGCCATTCTGATAGCAATGACCATGAAGTCGGCGATTGCGGACTGGAATGACGTACCCACAGGTTCCATGGAACCCACGATTCTGATCGGCGACAGGATTTTCGTCAACAAGCTGGCCTACGATCTGAAAGTGCCCTACACCACCCGTCACATTGCCCGCTGGGATGACCCTGCACGGGGCGATATTGTTGTTTTTTACAGCCCCAGAGATGGCCAGCGTCTGGTCAAGCGCGTCATTGGCCTGCCCGGAGATACACTGGCCCTGGACAAAAATCGTCTATCTATAAACGGTACCCCGGTATTATACGAAAAACTGAAAGGCGATATCTCTCTTCAGATGCCGCCGGACGTACAGAAAGAATATGTTTTCCTGAGGGAAAGGCTCGAAGCAGCGCCGCACCTTGTCATGGTGGCACGCTCCCGGTCCATGTTCAGTTCTTTTAGTCCTGTAACCATTCCTCCGGGAAACTACTTTATGATGGGGGACAACCGGGACAACAGCGCGGATTCACGTATTTTCGGCCTTGTAGATCGCGGCCGCATCGTTGGCCGTGCCACCGCAATCGTCCTGTCTCGGGAAGAATCATTTCTGCATCCGCGCTGGAACAGGTTTTTCTCTGGTTTGCAGTGATGTCGTAGTGTAATGATGACTACTGGTTATAACTTCATACAGAATGGGTGATTTTGTCTGATTTTCCTCTCAAAAATCAATCAGGAGTATCTATGCAAACAAGAGTGTGTGTCCAAAGTCGTCGAACGATCCGAAAATTCCTGCCAAAATCTGTTCCGCAAGAGATGATCGAAGAGGTCATATCGGATGCCCTGTGGGCCCCTTCCTGGGGCAACACCCAGCCGTGGGAATTCATCGTCGTTACCGGGCCTGCTCTTGAAAAATTCAAGGCGGAAAATAAAAATGCGTTAATGGCCGGTATGAAGCCATCGCCCGAAATTCAAATGCCCGAAGAATGGTCGGACACCTTGAAGTCACGGTACAAGGAAGTCGGCAAAAGCGTTCTCAGTTCTCTCTCGATTCCACGCAAAGACCTCGAAGGAAGACTGAACTATTACGGTGAGATGTTCTCGATTTTCGATGCACCGGCACTGCTGCTGGTGCTGCTCGATAAAAACCTTATGCTGGAATATGCCATGCTGGATGTCGGACTCTTCATGCAGACCTTCATGCTGTTGGCCTGTGACAGGGGCTTGGGCACGGCCTCCCTGGCAGCATCCGTCAATTTCCCTGAAATCCTTCGCAAATGCCTGCCCGTTCCGGAAAATAAACGCATCGGCATCGGCATTGCCATCGGCTGGCCTGATTTGGATTCCCCGGTCAACCGCTTTCAAAGAAACCGGGCATCCATTGATGAACTGGTAACCTGGGTAAATTAATGCTGAACAGTACATGAAAGCAGAATGAGTGACGATATATTATGAATGACGACATTTTTAATAAGATATCACCAGATGAGGCTTTAGAAATTCTTAAGCAAATCGCCAAAACCGATAAAAAACAAAAAAAGCGAATTGTCGACTTAGCTGAAGATTTATTCAGATCTGTCAATATTGAATCAATTTGCGATGATGTTTTTTTTGCATTGGATGGGATTGATGTCCATGAATTGTGGAATCGCGCAGGCTCTAAAACAGATGGCTATACTTCACCAGAGGATATGGCAGTAGAAATGTTAGAAGAAATGTTAGAACCATTTTTTCAAGAGTTGTTTAGATTGTTTGATTTGAAAATGCATCAAGAATCCAAACTCTACTGTATGGGAATTTTAAAAGGAATATATCAATACGAAGAAGACTCTGGCTCGGAATTCAAAGATTGGGCCACTGATGTTCCAGGTGAATGCTTTGGATATCTTTTAGGTGAATGGGAAAAAAGATGTCATAATATCAAAGACAAAAAGGAAATGAAAAAAATTATCAGTAATGAGTGTCCTAAATGGTCTGAATGAGCTATCAATCAAATATGATGAAAACTATATTGAACAAAGACAAGCTGAATAATCTTACCAATGAGATATGGAAATCGGCGGCTGGCTGCGGGGTAAATTCAAGGACTATGAGTATCAAAGTGTTATTTTACCGATCATTGTTATTCGGCGACTGGAGTGTGTGTTGATATCATGGCGGGAAAAACAGGCGACTGAAATTCTGGAAAAACGCCCGGATATAAAAGAAAAAGCCCTTGCAACCCTCGTTAAAAAGCTTGAACTGAATCCCATAAAATCATCATTTTCCAATAAGACCAACTGGACACTTGCTGCTATCTGCAAGGAAGATCCGACCTTGATGGAGAAAAATTTCCGTGACTATATCAATGGATTTTCAGAGCAGAGCGGCGAGGAGGCCGGGGAGCACTTTACCCCCCGCGAAGTCATCCGGCTGATGGTGGAGTTACTTGACATTCCCTTGCCGAAAAAACATCTCTCTATTTACGACCCAGCCTGTGGTACCGGCGGTATGCTGTCCATTGCCAAGGAGCATCTGCTGAACAAGGCCGCGACCGATAAGGAAAAGAAAGATGTGGAGCGGCTTGTCACCGTCCACGGGCATGAGCTGCAACCCGGAAACTATGCTATCTGTCAATCGGATATGCTGATCAAAAACGATAAGCAGGCCGAGATTTGTTACGGCAATTCACTGATTCCCCATTCCGAGCAAAGCCGGGAGCCTGGCGACCAGCTTGCCGGGCCTGAACACAAATTTGATTACATGCTCAGCAATCCCCCTTTCGGCGTTA
>JAFDAT010000246.1 GCA_019313725.1 Deltaproteobacteria bacterium | reverse complement strand
AGGCAGCATGTCTCCGATTAGTTATGCACCGTTCAAACCAAATGACCCATCATGCCGTTTGGGTGCAACTTCAGTCTGGCTTGGAAAGGCAACGGCCGACGCCAAGACAGAAATCCTGTCTGGCTGGATTAAAACCGAATATATTCCCATGAGTCACTAAAGACATACGTAAGACCGGAGGTTGGAGAATTTTTTTCTCCAACCTCCCATTTATTTCATCTGAAATATGTGAGGAAAATCAGCCCATGGCTTTTTTTGAGGTAAAGGACCTGTCGATCCGGTTTGGCGGCCTGAAGGCTCTGGACGGCATATCGTTCGAGGTGAAGAAAGGCGAAGTCTACGCCATCATCGGCCCCAACGGCGCAGGAAAGACAACCCTCTTCAACTGCATCAACGGCATCTACCAGCCCAATTCCGGAAAAATCCTTTTCAAGGACAAGAATATCCGGGGGAAAAAACCGGACAAGGTGGCCAAGGCGGGCATTGCCCGCACATTTCAGAATATCGAGCTTTTCAACAACATGAACACCATGGAAAACATCATGCTGGGCCGCCACCTTTTCATGAAGACCGGTATTTTCCGCGGTGCCTCGTTGTGGGGCAGAAACTCCTTTGCCGGCAAGGAAGAGGTGGAACACCGCAAAAAGGTGGAGGAGATCATCGACTTTCTGGACCTGCAGGCCGCCCGGGACAAACTGGTGGGCGGACTGCCTTACGGCACCCAGAAGCAGATCGAACTCGGCCGGGCCCTGGCCCTGGAGCCTGATCTCCTGCTGCTGGACGAGCCCTGTGCCGGCATGAATGCAGAGGAAAAGCAGGACATGATCTTCTGGGTCAAGGATATCCAGGATGAACTGGGCATCACCATCCTGCTGATCGAACACGACATGAACATGGTCATGGACATTTCCGACCGCATTCTGGCCCTGAACTTCGGACGGCCCATCACCGAAGGCAAGCCTGAAGATGTCCAGAAACATCCGGAAGTTTTAAAAGCCTACTTAGGAGAAGACGACGGTGAGTGCGCTGCTTGAAATAAAAAATATCGAAACCTACTACGACCTGATTTACGCCATCCGGGGGGCCTCCCTTGCCGTTGAAGAAGGCAGCATTACGACCATTCTGGGCAACAACGGCGCCGGCAAGTCCACGATCTTAAAAACGGTCATGGGGCTCATCGAAGACCAGCCGGACAAGGGCACCATCGAATTCAGGGGTAAACGCATCGACGGTCTGGATACCGACAAGATCGTACGCATGGGTATCACCCTGGTCCCTGAAGGGCGCGAGGTGTTCGAGGAGCTCACCATCCGGGAAAACCTTCTCATGGGCGCCTACATCCGCAGTGACAAAAAAGGCATCGACGATGACTTTGACCGGGTCTTCGACTACTTCCCCATCTTGAAAGAAAGGGTCAACCAGTGGGCAGGCACCCTTTCCGGCGGCGAGCAGCAGATGCTGGCCATCGGCCGGGCTTTGATGAGTCGTCCCAAGCTCCTGTTCCTGGACGAACCCTCGCTGGGATTGTCGCCGATTCTGGTCAAGGAAATATTTGAAATCATCAAGACCATCAATGCCGAGGGCGTCACTATCCTGCTGGTGGAGCAGAATGCCAGGATGGCCCTGGGCGTCTCTCAGACCGGGTTGATCCTGGAAAACGGACGTTTTGTCATGAAAGGCAAAGCCTGCGACCTGATGGAAGACAAAGACGTCAAGGAATTCTACATGGGCGTCAAATCGGAGACATCCGCCAAGGGCTACCAGAGGTGGAAACGCAAGAAGGCCTGGCGCTAAAAGCGCGTGCCGCGCTTTTAGTGTACGCGGCTTCGCCGCTATATTTAGGTTAGCGTGTTTATTGGGTTTGTTGCGTTGAAGGATTAAACCTATCAACGGCCTTATACATTCAACCCCATAAACACAATGAACTCAACAAACACAATGAACTCAATGAACTCAATGAACTCAACAAACACAAAAAACAAAACTGTACCAACCAAGTTCAAGGCGGCCGTTGACCGCTGGGGCGATCGTGTGGCCATGCGCAAAAAAGAACTCGGCCTGTGGCACGACATCACCTGGAACGATTACGACTGGCATGTGTCCCGGGTGGCCTGTGCCTTGATGTCGCTGGGACTTCAAAAAGGCGACTGTGCCTCCATCATCGGCGACAACTGTCCGGAGTGGGTCTATGCCGACATAGGGATACAGTGCTGCGGGGCGGCAACCGCCGGCGTGTACGCCACCAATGCCTGGCAGCAGGTGGAGTATGTGGTGACCAACTCGGATTCCAAGTTCTTCTTCGTGGAAAACGAAGAACAACTCGACAAGTGGCTCCATTTTCGCGACAAGGCCCCCAAACTGGAAAAGGTCATTGTCTGGGACACCGAGGGGCTGCGCCATTTCAAAGATCCCATGGTAATGTCCTTCGAGCAGTTGATCGAACTGGGTGACAAAGAGATACAGGCCCATCCGGGAGCGCTGGAAGCACGCATCGCTGCGATTGACGCCGAAGATCTTTCCGTGCTCATCTATACGTCCGGAACCACGGGGCCGCCCAAGGGCGCCATGCTCAGCCACAAAAACTGTGTCTGGATGGGAACGGCCATCACCTCCAACAACCCCATGTATGACGACGACGCGATCATGTCGTTTCTACCGCTCTGCCACATTTTCGAACAGCTATTCACCATTCTGGCTCACTTTGACGTGGGGCACGTCGTCAATTTTATCGAAAGCCTGGATACCGTCACGGATAACATGGTGGAAATTTCTCCAACGGTGGGTCATGCCGTTCCCCGCATCTGGGAAAAATACTATGCGGCCATCACGATCCGCATGGCCGATGCCACCTGGTTCAAACGGCTGGTCTTCGGCTATGCCCTACGTGTCGGTAAAAAGCGTGCCAGCCTGATCATGGATTTTAAACCGGTGCCGGCATCCCTTGAATTTCAGTACAAGCTCGTGCATTTTGCCGTATTCCGTAAACTCAAAGAACGGTTGGGATTCGACCGCATGCGTGTGGCCTATTCCGGCGCCGCACCCATCGCCCCTGAAATCCTTCATTTTTTTCATTCCATCGGCATTAACCTGGTGGAAGGGTATGGCCAGACCGAGGGCACCGGTGTCACCACCACCAGCACCATCGGTCAGGTTAAACTCGGCACGGTGGGGGAACCGCTCGAAGGCGTACAGGTCAAGATCGCCGACGATGGTGAAATCCTGGTTAAATCCCCGGGCGTTTTCATGGGATATTGTAAAAACCCGGAAGCAACCGCAGAAACGATCGTGGACGGATGGCTGTACTCGGGTGACGTGGGCTCCATCGACGCGGACGGCTATCTGACCATTACCGACCGCAAAAAAGACATCATCGTTACCGCCGGAGGCAAAAACATCACCCCCCAGTATATCGAGAACAAAATGAAAGCCAGCCTCTACATCAATGATGCCGTTGTCATCGGGGACAAGCGCAAATTTTTAAGCTGCCTGATCATCATCGACGAAGACACCGTGGTAAAGTATGCCCAGGACAACAAAATCCAGTTTTCCACTTACAAAGACCTGACCGAACACGAAGAGATCAACATCCTCATCGACCGGGAGATCAAAACGGTCAATGAAATCCTGTCACGCGTAGAACAGGTGAAAAAATTCACTATCCTGCCCAAAAAACTCTACGAAGAGGACGGAGAGGTGACCCCCACCATGAAGGTGAAGCGCAAGTTTATCAACGAAGCCTTTGGAGACCTGATCGAGGGCATGTACTAAAAATAAATGGGTCGAACTGCGTAGCAGATCGACCCATTTATTTTTGAATGTTTTTCACTTGAATCCTCGACTCCTCGACCCCTTGAATCCTTTTAGTACCCCAGCGCACACCCGTCCTTGCGGGGGTCGGAACCGCCGATCAGCACGCCCCTTTCATAATCGATCCAGACAGCCTGTCCGCCACCGATGGGCACTTCAGGTCTGATCAGCCGATGACCACGGCGGGACAATTCATCCCTGACCCGTTCCGGAATGCCGTCCTCGACCTCCACATCGCCTTCAGGCAGGGGGAAAACCCGGGCCAGGTCGATGGCCGCCTGTATATCCAAACCATAGTCCAGCATGTTTCCCAAAAGGTGTACGTGTCCGGCCGACTGGTATTGCCCCCCCATGACCCCGAAGGGCATGACAATTTTTCCATCTTTTGATAGCATCCCCGGAATGATCGTGTGCAGGGGGCGTTTTCCCGGGGCTATGCAGTTGGCGTGCTCCGGGTCCAGGGAAAAAGAGACGCCGCGGTTCTGTAACAACACACCGGCGGCGGGACATGTCAGGCCGCTGCCAAAGGGATAATAATTGGAATTGATCATGCTGACCGCATTGTTGTCGCGATCGACCACACAGAGGTAGACCGTATCCCCATGACTCGGAAAATTGAGCCTCGGAAAATTGAGCCTGGGAAGATTGACCACCGGCAGATCCTGCATGGCTGCCTCCCTGTTTATGAATGTGCGCAGACGCCGGGTGTGTTCGTCGGAAAGCAGTTCAGCCACAGGTACGTTCTCGGCATCCGGATCGGTAATATACCGGTCGCGTTCCCGGTAGGCCAGCCGTGCCGCCTCGATCTCAAGGTGCAGCCGTTCGGCGGACAGTGGGCCCATGCCTGAGGGCTCGATTGCAGATAGGATTTTCAACATGATGAGCGCAGTCAGGCCCTGCCCGTTGGGTGGGCACTCGAACACCTCGTGTCCACGGTAATGGGTGGATATGGGATCGACGTATTCGCCTGCAGCGCTTTCGAAATCATCCAGGCTGTGCAGCCCGCCGAGACTTTGCAGGTAGGCCGCCATATCCTCGGCAACCGCTCCTTTGTAAAATCCGTCTCTGCCCGATTCGGCTATTCTGCTCAATGTTTTCGCAAGCAGGGGCTGGGCATGCATATCGCCGGCAGCCGGCGGGATGCCTCCGGGAAGATACAGGGCTGCTGTGGTTCGATCCCCGGACAGGGTGTCCCTGTTCCGCTGCCAGTCGAAGGCTACGCGGGGATATACGGGATAGCCGTCCCGGGCAAACCGGATGGCCGGCCGCAGAAGTTCATCCAGGCCCATGCTTCCGTAGTCATCGGCAAGACGTGCCCATGCGTCCACCGTTCCCGGAATGGTGACCGCGTGGGGGGAACCGGCAGCGATGCTGTCAATGCCCTGCGCCCTGTACCATTCGGCCGTTGCGGCAAGAGGTGCCCGACCCGAACCGTTGTAGCCCACCACGGACCCTTTGCCACCGGGGGCGTACAGGACAAAGCAGTCGCCGCCGATACCGGTTGACTGGGGTTCCACCACGCCCTGTACGGCGCAGGCAGCCACGGCCGCGTCCATGGCATTGCCGCCTTGCGTCAATACCTGAATGGCCGTCAGCGTGGCCAGGGGATGCGAAGTTGCCGCCATGCCATTGGCGGCATACACTGGAGAACGTCCGGGAAGTTGAAAGTTTCGCATGCTTATTACTCCAGGACAATTGGCTCTGCCGAAATTATTCTTTCATGGAGTCCAGTAGATAGACTCTCTTCGAATATGGTATTCTACCTTTTTTATAAATAAGACAAAGCGAAGCGTCTTCCACATTCGACGTTGGATGTTGAACGTTCAATGTTCGATGTTCAAGATTTTTTCTGTAACTTCAGGCTGTTGAATCCTTTGGCTCCTGTGTTCTGTATTAGAGCCCCTTTTAGGGACAGTGCAATGCCTGGTCCTCTGGGTCAGGATTCTCTACTTTCCCTCTTCCGATGCCTCAATCATGCTTGATTCCTTGAGCATGAAGGACAGTACGATGTTCAGAATCCACAGACCGATCATGACCAGCAGAAACGGGGTCATGGATCCGGATTCCGTCCGGAACATGTCCATGCCGAAAATGAAAATGATCCCGGATATCTGGCCGGCCAGCATCAGCACTCCCTGAGAGGTGGCTTCGGGGGCGGGATAGCTTATCTCGGTACCGTACTGGAAACCAACCGGGGCGATACTCATGAAAAAGAATCCCATAAAAAATCCTGAGGCCAGCAACCATCCAAAAGAGGTAACAAACGTCAGGCCGATCAGTCCCGGCAGGCTTCCGATCAGGCACACAACCACCGGTAGCTTTCTCTTGCGGAGCCTATCGGAAAGAGCGGGGACCACGAGACATCCCAAGATCCCTCCGGCCATCAGGACCGCGCCCAGCGTGCCGGCCTGGACAATACTGAAGCCCCTGGGGGCGATCATCTGTTCAATCCAGGTCGTTATGGCATTGAAAATACCCAGCCCGATAAAAATCAATATAATCATGATGATCATGTCCTTGAGCTTGAAAATATGCCGCAAGCCCTCAAAAACCTTTGTTCTGGGGGTGGCAGCCTCTTCTTTTGTCAGTTCCGGATCCGGTTTTATAAACAGAAAAAAACAGATCGCGCCAACCATGGAAATCACACCATAGATTTTCAACATTCCCGGAATTCCAAATTGGATCGTCAACAAAGGCGTTGCCGCCATGCCGATCACGATGCCGACAAACTGGGCCATGATGGCAAGCCCGGCCGCGGTGGCGCGCTCCCGCAGGGGAAACCACTTGGCGCTAAGGGACGTGACCGAATTGAGGATAAACGGCTGCGCTACGGCCAGGCCGATCATGGATATCATTACATAGGTGTAGTCGTTTCCCATGAATCCACGGAGAATCCCGAATATGCCGGTCAAAACGACCCCGAATCCGACGCCTTTCCGGATGCCGAAAGTGTCGATGGCCCAGGAAGCGGGAAAAGATACGAAAATATAGACGATCATGAAGCTCATGGCCAGAAAGCCGATTTGAAGAGCACTCACCCCGTAAAACTCGGCAGCGTCACCGGTAATGGGGGCAAATGTAATCCAGAGCATCTGCATGACGGCCTGAATAAGAGCGTAGTTCAGCAGCACGATCCAGCGATAAGGGTTTGCGGTTTCATCAACACGGGTCATAAGTAACTCCTTTTCAGGCGTGGTTTTTTTTCAATACCCCAATGTTTTGTTTATGCCTCAATATCTTTCACGAATTGTCACAAGAGAAAAGAAAAAAATGCCTCCCAGGCCTGGAAAAAAAATTAACGGTAGCGCCCCATGCTAAAGTGTGCTTATCTATCGGAAAACGATTCTGCCAAAGGCGCTAACAACTCACAAAGGAGGATGCCCATGACGGTTGCTTACACCAGTTCACTCAAGATCACAAAGCATCAGGGGGCGCACCGGACAGCCCAGTTGAAAGGTTTTGACGAACCCATACATTTCGGAATTCACGGCGGCATTAAAGATTTTTACCAGAACAAGTATGGTCGAAAAATGGAAGGTCCGGAATACCCTGCCACCCTCGATTATGTGGTTGCCGGGGTTGCGGGGTGACTGACCGGAACCCTTGCCGGCGCGCTGGATGCGCGCGGAATAATAGCCGCTGACAATCTTACGGCCGATGTTGAAGGTGATGTCGAAGATGTGGACGGTGTGCTCAAAATCACAAAAATACGCCTGAAATATTCATTCAAGGCTCCCGCGGCACTGCTTGAAAAAGCCGAACGCGCACTTTCCGCCTACGCGGAACTCTGCCCTGCATACCAGACGGTCAAGGATAGTGTCGATTGTACGTGGAAAGCCGATATTGAAACGATTTAGAACTCTCGGCATTATGCTGGAAAGACTGTGCAGGTCAACCCATATCAGTTGATCTTGTCGCGCAGCTTGCCGGAGCATTTGAATGTAACCACCCGCCGGGGTGCCAGCATCAGGTCCTCTCCGGTGGCCGGATTTCTGCCGCGCCTTTCACCTTTTTCCATCACACAGAACTTCCCGAAACCACTGATAAGAACGTCTTCGCCATTTTCCAGCTTGTTCTTTATCAGCTCGATCAGGCCCTCTATGATCTCAGTGCTCTGATGTTTAGTAAACCCGCCTTCGGTCTGGACCGCATTGATGATATCCGCCTTTGTAAGTGCCATAGTGCGATTTTCTCCCGTCATTTAGAACAAAATAGTTATTTTCGTTACAAATTACAGTTTTAAATAATTATGTCAAGGGATTATATCATTACTATCAATATTTTCCCTTTCATTGTGACATCAACACGGCCATGCACACCCATGGCACCAAAGTTTTGACAAAGCCGGCGAATCATGATCCAATGTCAACGTGTCGGTGGAAATGTCATTCTCCAGCGGTGGTCGCCTGGATCCACCACTCCCCTGGACCCTTTTTCGCCA
>JAFDAT010000562.1 GCA_019313725.1 Deltaproteobacteria bacterium | reverse complement strand
TGATGATGAGGGTAATAGATACCTTGACGCTTATAATAATGTCCCCCAAGTTGGTCACTGCCATCCCCATGTCGTCAATGCAATTTCCAGACAATCCAGGCTGCTGAATACCAGCACGCGCTATCTTCACGAGCACATCCTTGAGCTAGCAGAAAGGATCACGAAACGGCTGCCAGAGTCACTAAGCGTTTGTGCCTTTGTGTGTACTGGTTCAGAGGCCAATGAGCTGGCCTGGCGTATGGCACAGCTGGTATCTGGCAATACAGGGGCACTGATCACAAACTACTCCTACCACGGCAGTACTGGAGCTACTGTCCAGTTCAGTACAGAAGACCTTCCGGAAGGGAAATTACTACCATATGTAAAAACTTTTGATGCTCCCACCTCAAATACGACCTGGCGTAAACCGGATTCCGGAATTCGTGATGCGATCATGGCCCTGGAAAAAGATGGGCATCAGCCAGCCATGCTTGTTCTGGACACCTCATTTGTCAGTGATGGTATATTCACATCACCAAAAGGGTATTTAAAAACATTATTTAGAGCAACACGAGCAGCCGGAGGTTTGTGTGTCGCCGATGAAGTCCAGGGAGGTTTTGGGCGGTTCGGCACACATTTCTGGGGTTTCGAGTTTGATGATGGGATCCCCGACATCGTGACAATGGGAAAGCCGATGGGAAACGGCCATCCCATAGCCGCAGTAGTAACCCGGCCCGAGATAGCCGAAGCACTTGCCAATGAAACAGGCTACTTTAACACTTTTGGCGGCAACCCGGTATCCTGCGCCGCAGGACTGGCTGTTCTGGATGTGATCGAAAAGGAAGGCTTACAACAAAATGCAAATGAGGTTGGAGAGTATCTGAAAGTGGGTTTACAAGAATTGAAGACTCACCACCCCCGACTTGGTCATTTGCATGGTGCAGGGTTGCTTTTGGGTATCGATATTATTAGTCCTGATGAAGAACCAGACTCAAGGCTCGCTGACCGGATTATGAACCATATGCGTGATAACGGGGTTCTGGTAGGCACTACCGGGCCGATTTCACAGACCCTGAAAATACGCCCACCCCTGGTATTTGAAAAGGAACATGCGGATATCCTGATGGTGGCATTGAAGAAGGCTTTGGAGGAGACTTAAAGTTCTGTAAATTAGATGGAATATTTATAAAAAGAAGTAAAAGCATAACGGAAACGAAACCTGAGAATGCAATGATTCTTCGGCTGCCTTATCAAGTCAGGAGTTAATATAGTTCGCATTGAAGAGAGGCGCCATAGTGCCAAAACTTGCGATGACGAGTTATGCTATGGAAGATTCATCATGTGTTGAAGCGCTTAAGTTTGATTAAAAAAGATATCACAAGACACGGGAATAGAAATCAGTGTTCACGCGGCCTTTTATGAACTCAATATGGCCGCATTCTTAAAGGGTATAAGAGAAGAATCGATCCGGTATATTAATAAGTCCATTGATTACTGTCATGCCCTTGGCGGTCAGGTGATCACAGTGCACCCCGGTGAGTTTACTTATGATATGCAACCTGGTGTCTCAGTAGATTCTGACCCGTTAATGAAAATACAATGGGATCATAATATTGAATCTCTGAAAAGGATTAATGCCTATGCTGAATCAAAGAGTATTACCCTTTGTATTGAAAATCTGGGTTGGAATGAAGTCGCTCAGTCCTTTGAAGATCTGTTGAAGATTCGGAATGAAGTCGGCGATACTCTTCAGTTCACTCTGGATATCGGCCATGCACGGATAAATTCGGAAGCTGGAGTTAAAGAAGGGTTTCAGGTGCTTGGAGACAACATTCACCATATTCATTTCACGGATAACTACGGTAAAGAAGATGATCACTTGCCTATTGGGGAAGGGAACACCGATTATTCGAGTTTTTTCCATTTAATTATGAATTTTCCTCACATCGTTACCCTTGAAGTTGTTGCACCTGGCCCGGATCCAGGCCCGATTTTGAAAAGTCTTGCATATTTCAGAAAACTTGAAAAAACTTTGGGGTCAAGTTTACACTCTTGACAGAAAAACCCGAATCCAACTACGAGGAATTGAAGTAATTTTGGCATAGAGGAATTTGTTATACGGTCTCATTTTATGTTTAGATCCATGATTTCTGCGGGTCGGCGTCTACGCCGAATCAAATCAACCATTATTCTCATGGGTTCATCAATATGATTGAAAAATGCACGGTATCCCTCACAAAGATAATTCAAGCCATATACACCATTCGGGGTATGTTTCACTCGATTTTTAGGACA
>JAFDAT010000561.1 GCA_019313725.1 Deltaproteobacteria bacterium | reverse complement strand
CGGAATTTCGGATTTTTTGCAAGTCTGTCGAATTTGGATGTTGAATTTTGGTGTTTGAGAATTGTGATTTCGAGTTTTCCCACACCGGGCTTAATAACTATCAACTGATGTTATTTTTAAGACATGTTAAAATAGAGGCACAATGCTAAGCGAAGATACCATTCTACTGCTGTACGAGATCACCGATGTGATTATCGCGGGGTTGTCCACCGGTTCAGTGTATGCTCTGATGGCCGTGGGCATGACTCTGGTCTACGGTGTGACCAAAGCGTTTAATTTTGCCTATGGGGATTTTTTCAATATGGGCGGCTACTTCGCCTGGATTCTGATCTTCGGTCTCGGGCTTCAATTCGGCGGATACCTGGTCATCCTGATCATCGTTATGCCCCTGATGTTTGCCGTGGGATATGGACTGGAAAAACTCATGATCGCCCCATTGAGAAAGCGCGAGGACTGGGAAAACAAGGTCATGATGCTGACCCTGGGACTTGCGCTCTTCCTGACCAGTCTGTATACGGTGGTCTTTGGTGTGCGTATGAAATCACTACCCCCTATGCTGGAGGGAACCCTTGAGGTCGGCCAATTGGTGTTTGCCTACCAGGATATCATGATTTTCTTCATGTCCCTGGGGGGTATTTTACTTTTTGGCTGGATGCTCAACAACACGCGTATCGGCATGGCTGTCAAAGCCGTGGCCCAGAACCCCGTCGGAGCCAAAATTGTGGGCATTCCCAAAGAACGGATATTTGCCTCCACCTTTGCCATATCGACAGTGATGGTGGGATTCGGCGGGATTCTATTGAGCCAGAAGTGGTTCATCAATCCCATGTCCGGTGGTACCATCATGATCAAAGCCTGGGTGGTTACGGCATTCGGCGGTATGGGATCCATCCGCGGCGGCCTTTATGCCGCTTTCATCATCGGCATGATGGAGGCGTTTGTGGGCTGGATCTTCGGCATGAGTTACGGTATTATTGCACTTTTTGTGCTGTTGTTGGCGACCCTGACGTTGCGGCCTCAGGGCCTGATGGGAAAAGGTGAGTAAGGTATGCGCTTAAAGCACATGGCCATCATCATTGGCGTGGCCTACGGGTTCATGGCAGTATTGCCCCTTTTCGTGGGCGATGTACGGTTTGTCATGAACATACTGGTCATGTGTCTCATCTGGGCGGTTGTAGCTTCCTGCTGGGATGTGATGATGGGGTTTGCCGGCATTTTCTCGTTCGGACAGGTGGCTTTTTTCGTTATGGGCGCCTACTGCTCCGGCATTCTGGCCATCGATTCCTGGTGACCTTTGGCGTACACATGGCCCTGCAGCCGACACTGCGGGGCGAGATCGGTATCGCCCTGGGCTCTGGCGGGTCCGTCGGTCTTTTGACCATCCCACCCATCCGAATTTTAGGCTATACCTTCAGTTCCGCCAATATCGTCCCGACGTTTTACCTGACACTGCTGGTGTCCCTCACCTGCGTGCTGATCATTATGTTTGCCATAAAATCTTACTGGGGAACGGCTTTTCTGGCCCTTAAAGATTCCAAAGATTTTGCCATGAGCTTAGGGATAAGTGCTTTCAAATATAAACTCATGGTGTTTGCCTTGACCTCATTTTTAACCGGTATCATCGGGGCCTATTATGGCCATTTTTACGGGGTGCTTTCTTTTCGCATGCTGGACATGGACCTGTTCAGCATATTGATGGTCATGATGCTGGTGGGTGGTCTGGGCCATTTTCCCGGCGCCGTCGTGGGTGCTTTTCTGGTGGTGGCCGGTAGTGAGTTCATGGCGCCGCTGGGCGCTTACCGGGCCGTTGCTATGGGTGCCCTGGTCGTTATTCTGGTCTTGGCCCTGCCAAACGGCATTATTGGGATTTTTCAAAAGCGCTTAGCAAACCATGTGCCGGTGAACTGATGCAGAAATGCGTGAAAAATTAAAGACCGGCTAATCTCTTTTAGGGTTTAATTCCCCGCAGCTTGCTGCGAATTGATATTTTTACTACTAACGCTTGTGTTCTGTTCACTGAGGTCATTGGCCTTTTTATGTGCTGCGCAACATTAGCTATCAAGGGGTGTAAACATTCAGATTTTAGGGCCAAAGTGTCATATTGTTTCGATTTCGATAGCGATCCCGATTTCGATAGCGATTATAAAGCCCAATAGGGTGATACTCCGCGGCTTGCCGCGGGGAGGTTTCATTAATATTCAAGGTGATGCACATGTATGTCTAACAACGCGCTATTCAATTAAAAGGGGAGGAATAAAATGAAAAGATTCAATCTATTGACGTTGGTAATGGCGGTTTGTCTGTTTTTTACACCTGCGGCCATGGCCGCCGATACCATTCCGGTGGGTGTTCCGATCCCGATGACCGGCTGGGCAGCCGGTTCAGGTGCAGACTATTTCAAGGGCATCACAATGGCCATCGACGAGATTAACGGATCGGGCGGCCTGCTGGGAAAACAGCTTGAAATCATCCGTTTTGACTCCAAGGGGTATGAGCCTGAAGTCGTCATGCAGGCGGCTGATTACCTGTGTGGACAGAAAAATGTGGCCTCGGTGCATGCCGGCTGGGCTGGGTGGGGCCAGGATGTTCTGGCTTATGGTAAATATGATGCGCCCTTTTTTGCCGATGACGGTTCCCAGGCGGCTGTTGATATTTTCAAAAAGGATCCTAAGAAGTATTACAACATCTATCAGACCACCGACGTAGGCGTCGAGCAGGCCAAGAGCATGTTTCGCGCACTGATGGCGCTGCCCTACGAATATCCCAATAAAAAGGTCGTGATCATCAACACCGATGATTCATGGGGGCTTGAAGTGGGCGACACCCTGGAAGCCAGCTTCAAAGAAAATGGCTGGAAAGTGTCCAAGCGAGAGACCGTGCCTTACGGCACAAACGAGTGGGGCGTTATGCTGTCCCAAATCCGCAGGATCAAACCCGCCATCATTCACATGGAGATTCCCAGCGGACAGGAAAATATCACTTTTATCCAACAGTTTTTAAAAAAACCCACCAACACCATCATCAGCCTGGGCTGGGGGGTCACGCCACGCGAAGTGGTAGACGCTTTGGGGACGGCCGCCGATGGTATTATCGGTGAGATGCCCAGCGGTCTGCCCGGCCCCAAGGCGCCCAATCCCGCAGCTCAAGCCTGGGTTGACAAGTTCGTGAAGATCAACAAGCACCAGGTTCCGGCCGGTGCCTGGATAGCCTATACCGCTGTCAAGGCCTGGGCCCATGCGGTTGAAAAGGTCGGCGATGCCTACGACTTCAAGGCCGTGAATGCCTATATTCAGGAAAACGGCTATGAGGGTGAACTGGGTCTGATCAAGTGGGATAAGGACAATGTCCTGCGGGCGCAAGCCGCGGCACCGGTGGTACACTACCAGGTGCAGGGTGGTGAACTCCAGCCTATCTTTACCGATCCGCCGCTGACGCCTTATCCATATGGGAAGTTCATCAAGCCGCGCTGGATAAAATAAAAAATAGCCGGGTATAGCGGGCACTCAACAGCGTTGTAAAGCTAAATAGCCCTTCATCAAATCTAAAAACGTTTT
>JAFDAT010000245.1 GCA_019313725.1 Deltaproteobacteria bacterium | reverse complement strand
AGAGAGGCGAATCCTTTTGCTCCTGCCCGGATTTTCGAAAAAACACCCTGGGAACCTGCAAACACATCATCTATGCCCTTGGCCGGGTGAAACAGCGCTTCAGCAAAAAAGTCAGACAGACACCCTATAAAGTCAAAGATATCGGTGTATACCTGAAATACGAAAAAGACCTCAATCTTCATATGCAGATCCCCGAAGGGCTCGACACATCCATTGCCAAATTGGTTCGGCCATTCAAAGAAAAACCGATCAGCAACATAAAAGCGTTGCTGAAAAAAATCCGCCGTATTGAAAACCATGGATCCAGGGTGACCATCTATCCGGATGCGGAAGCCCATATTTCAGAGCGGTTGTACCGTGAGAGGGTAAAAGCAAAGGTCGGTGCCATTCGAAAAGACCCTAAAAACCACAGATTGCGCACGACGCTTCTGAAGGCTGAACTGCACCCCTATCAGCTTGACGGCATCGCCTTTGCCGTGGGGGCAGGGCGGGCGATCCTGGCTGACGACATGGGGCTGGGAAAAACGATCCAGGGCATCGGTGTGGCCGAACTTTTGTCCCGGGATGCTGATATCTCCAAGGTACTGGTGATCTGCCCCGCATCTTTGAAAGCCCAGTGGCGCATAGAAATCATGCGTTTCGTGGACAGAAGCTGCCAGATGATCCTGGGTAGTGCAAAGGACCGGGCCCTTCAGTACGACAATGAATGTTTTTATACCATCTGCAATTACGAACAGGTTCTGCGGGACATTATGGCCATTGAAAAAGTGAAGTGGGATCTGATCATTATTGATGAAGCCCAGCGGATCAAAAACTGGGAGGCTAAAACAAGCCGGACGATAAAGGCCTTACGATCCCCATTTGCACTGGCGCTTTCGGGGACCCCCCTTGAAAATCGTCTTGAAGAACTGTTTTCAGTAGTAGAATTCATCGACGATCGTCGTCTGGGCGCTGCGTTCCGGTTTCACAATCAACATCGGGTCGTCGATGAAAGAGGTAAACTTCTCGGATATAAAAACCTTCATGAAGTGCGTGAAAAGCTGAAACCCGTCCTGCTGCGCCGGACCCGGAAAAGCGTACTGAAGCAGCTGCCTCCCCGGACCACCGAAATCATGCGTATACCGCCGACAGACGAGCAGCTCAAGCTTCACAACAGCCACAAACAGATTGTATCGACCATAATAAACAAGAAATTTCTCACAGAGATGGATATTCTGCGCCTTCAAAAAGCGCTGCTCATGTGCCGTATGTCCGCCGACAGCACCTTTCTGGTGGACAAACAGCCACCCGGCTATTCGAGCAAGTTGGAAGAGCTGGCCCTCATCATGGAGCAACTGCTGCGTGAAGATGACCGCAAAATTCTTTTGTTCTCCGAATGGACCACCATGCTGAACCTGATTGAACCGTTGCTGACGGAACGACAGGTTAATTATGTGCGGCTGGATGGAAGCGTTCCCCAAAAAAAACGGCAGGGCCTGGTGCACCAATTCCAGAAAGATCCTGAATGCAAACTGTTCGTGACCACAAATGCCGGTGCTACCGGTTTAAATCTGCAGGCCGCCAACACGGTCATCAACGTTGACCTGCCGTGGAACCCGGCAATTCTCGAACAGCGCATCGGCCGGGCCCACCGGATGGGCCAGAAGCGACCGGTACAGGTATTTGTCCTGGTTACCGAAGACACGCTGGAAGAGAGTCTTCTCAACACGCTAGCCGCCAAGCACGCCCTGTCCCTGGCCGTTCTAGACCTGGAATCTACTGCCTCCGAGGTCGATCTTACCAGCGGTATTGACGAGTTGAAGCTGCGCCTGGAAATCCTGATCGGCAAAAAGCCTGATGCCGCCGTTGATGAGAGCCGCAAAGCCCAGGTTGAAAAGGAAGCCGCACTTCTGGCCCGGAAGGAAAAAGTGGCCTTGGCCGGGGGGCAGATGATCAGTGCCGCATTTGCCTTTCTCGGTGAATTGTTCCCCCAGGGAGACGCATCCCCGGAAACCCTTAAATCAGCCAATGCCTTTAAGCAAAAATTGTCCGAAGGGCTGGAACGGAGTGAAGATGGGAAATTGAATATGACGGTCACGTTTCCCGATGAATCCGCTCTGGACGACCTGGCCGGTGCACTGGCCCGGATGATAGGCTCATCCCAAAATAGCAATTTATGATTGCTGCTTGACAGATGAGAATTCGGTTCTAAGTTATCGTGAAGATTTACAACACGTGTCTTCACTATGAACTAATTGAATTTAAGGAGAAATTTGATGAAAAAGAGTCTGGCTTTATCCTCATTCATTTCCGTTGTATTGCTGATATTCATCTCTACCGCGGCTGCCGGCCCTGCCATGGACCGAATCATTTCCAAAAAAATGCTCATTGTTGGCATGACCGGCACACAGCCGCCCCTGAACGCCACCTCGAAAACCGGTGATATCATCGGCCTGGATGCCGACATCGCCAGACAGATCGGCCGGAACATGGGCGTGGAAATCGAATTCAAAACCATGCCGTTTGCCGAACTTTTACCGGCCCTCACAGCCGGCAAGGTCGATATCGTGATATCCAGCATGACCATTACGCCCCAACGCAATATGCAAGTAGCCTTCATCGGTCCTTACTATATTTCGGGAAAAGGTCTCTTAACTAAAAGCAAACACCTCGAAGCCCTGCAGGGGTCGGACGGTCTGAATCAGCCTCAGTTCAAAGTGGCGGCGTTGAAAAACTCCACCAGCCAGCGCTTTGTGGAAAAAGAAGCGCCCAAGGCAAAATTCGTCCCCACCGACTCCTACGATCAGGCCATTAAGCTGCTTTTTGAGGATAAAATCGATGTGCTGATCGCCGATTCACCGTTCTGTGCTCTGACTGCGTTCCGCTATCCGGATAAAGGCCTGACCGCCGGGCAGGATCGGCTCACCTTCGAACCGCTGGGAATCGCGACCACGGAAGACGCCCTGCTGATCAACTGGCTGCAGAATTTCATGATCAGCCTCAATGGCAGCGGTGAATTAAAGCAGTTGACCGAAAAATGGCTGAAGGACGGGTCGTGGATATCGCAGTTGCCCGAGTAACGTTTAATGCTCCCTTTATGAAGGAAGCATTAAACATTACTGTACGCAGCTTCGCTGCTAAATAAATTATCAAAAAAAGAAAGGTAGTATCGCCCTTTGATGCTACCTTTCTTTTTTGCTGAAATAGAGATTGGCCAGTGCGGCCGTGGAAGTAAAGACGATCAGCAGAAACGAGATGGCATTGATCACCGGTGTACTGCCGTCCCGGACCTGAAGGTAGAGGTTGATGGGCAGGGTGGCATCCGAACCCACCAGAAAAAGGGTCGTATTGAAGTTTTCAAAAGACATGAGAAAGGCTACGGCAGCGGACCCGATAATGGCCGGTCGTAAGAATTTGAGCGTAATATACCAGATGACCTCGAAGCGGTTGGCCCCCAGGTTCAAGGCCGCCTCCTCCAGGCTGCGGTCAAATTTTTTCAGCCGGGCGGACACCACCAGCGTCACCAGCGTGGCAATGAATGAAAACTGTCCCAGGACCACCAGCCAGAAACCCGGCCGAAACAGGCCCACGTCCAGCGCCCAGTGATCCTCGAAAAACATGCCCAGGGTATTACTGAAAAGTAAAATTGATATGCCCAGGATCACGCCCGGGACAACCAAGGGGGCAAGCATCAGGAAATAGAGTCCCTGTTTGAACCGGAAATCCTCCTGTTCGAAAAGAAAGGCCGCACAGGTGCCCACGCCCACCGAAAAAATCGTGACGAAAAATGCGACCCGGGCACTCACCCAGATGCTGTAAAGATTGATGGTGTCGTGGAAAATGCCCACACGCTCGGGTAGATTGGCGGTAAACCATTCGATGGTGAAGCCTTTCCAGGGAAGGGAGGGAAACTGGGAGTCGTTGAATGCCAGGACGCAGGTAACCAGCAGCGGTGCGAACAGAAATCCAAAATATAAAAACATGTACAGCTTGAATCCCACCTGATAGCGTCTGGAATTGGGAAGCGTGCGGATCATTTCACCACCTTGCTCAGCTTTTGCCCGGTCAGTTTCAAACCGGCCCAGATCACCAGGGACGAGAGCAGCAGCAGCAGGAATCCAAATGCGGACCCCTGGTTCCAGTTGAAACTGGCAATGAACTGGTTGTAAATCTGCTCCGTGAACCAGAGTGAGTTTTTGCCGCCCATCAGGTTTGGTGTCAGGTAGTTTCCCAGGGTCAGCATAAACACCACGATGGACCCGGAAACGATGCCCGGCATGGAATGGGGAATAATGATTTTCACCAGAATCGAGCCCATGTTGGCCCCCAGGTCATAGGCGGCCTCGATGAGGCTGTCATCGAGGCTGTCCAGCACCGATATGAGCGGCACCACCATGAAAAGCATGGACGTGTAAACCAGGCCCATCACCATGGTCACATCGTTATAGAGCATTTCAACGGGTTGTCTGAGCAGGCCTGCTTTCAACAGAAAATGATTGATCACACCACTCTCTCTTAAAAGAATCATCCATCCATACACCCGCACCAATTCGCTGACCCAGAACGGCAGCAACAAGAGCATGGTCAGAAAGCCCTGGTAGCGGACATCCACTACTTTGGTAATGAAAAAGGCCACGGGCAGGGCCACGATGAAGGTCAGCGACGTGACCAGGATGGAATAGACGGCCGTGCGGGCGAAGGTCAGCCAGTAGATGGGCTCATTAAAAAAATTGAGATAATTGGAGACGCTCCAGGTGGAATTCCCAAAGTCATCCTCAATCCGGAAGGACATGATTAAAAGATCGATGTGGGGCAGCACAATGAGTAGAAACAGCCAGAGCAGCACCGGCGTAATAAAGATAACGAATGCCCAGCGGATTCCCTTTTTCATGGACAGAACTCCTACCCTCAGCTACCGGAAATAAAACAAATCCCGGATTCAATATCCCAGCCGACTTCGATCCGGTCGTCCACCCGGATATGGTCATACTGCCGATTCTGGGGCAGGGCAATAAGTATTTCCCGGTCCGACTGCAGCGGATTGACCAGCAGCCGGCTGTTGGCCCCGTCAAAAAGAATGGCCTTGACCATCACCTCGAACCGGTTGAGTTCGGAAAGCCCCGGATCCGGCTGTATCAGCACGGCTTCCGGCCGCAGAAAAAGGTCGATCTGCGACCCTTGTGAAACCGCTTGCCGGGGTCTAACGCGGAACGTCTGCCCCGCCTCGACCTCGATCTGCACAACATCGTCAACCGTCCGCACCACCCGCCCGGACCAGGCGTTGTTTTCCCCCACAAATTGGGCAACAAATGCAGTTTGGGGGTCACGATACAGGTTCTGGGGGGTATCGATCTGTTCGAATCGGCCGGCATTCATCACGGCGACATGGTCGGACATCACCAGCGCTTCGGACTGATCGTGGGTAATGTATACAAACGTAGTTCCCACCTGGGCCTGGAGCTTTTTCAACTCCACCTTCATCTGTTCCCGCAGTTTGAGATCCAGTGCCCCCAAGGGCTCGTCCAAAAGCAGCACCGTCGGGTCCATCACCAGGCTCCTGGCAATGGCCACGCGCTGCTGCTGCCCGCCGGAGAGCTGGTCGATATTCTTGTCTCCGAACCCGGGCAGGCCGACCCTTTCCAGGATGGCCTGGACCTTTGTCTTGACGGCTTCCTTTTTTTCACCCCGCCGCTGCAGTCCGAAGGCAATATTCTGCCCCACCGTCATCATG
>JAFDAT010000244.1 GCA_019313725.1 Deltaproteobacteria bacterium | reverse complement strand
ATTCCGATCACCAGCCCCATGACCAGAAAAAGCATTTTGCCTTTGCGCCGTTTCAGGTTGTTGATCGATATATTATAGAGCTTCAAACTCGGCCTCCTCCTTTTCCGTTGAAACCCGCTGTCGATGGTTCACCCTGTTCAGCATGACGACGTTGGCCCCCTTTTCCCTGAAGGCGGCCATGATGTCTGCCGTGTCCGTTGCCAACCGGTCGAAGGTCACGACCATCCGGGCGCCCCCCTTGTCCATAAGCGCCACTTTGACACCTTCCAGGGCCATCATGTTGACAATGGTGTCCCGTGGCCAGACGGAATCACCCTGCAGCTTGAAAATGGCGTCATCAAGATTCCGGGTGGTCAGATAGGCTATTGATTTGGGAACGACCAGGCTTCCCAGGCTGAGGATGAAGACCGCCGCAACCAGGGATGCCCATACACCGAAGCTCAATCCTTTCCTGCGGACCCCGAGAACTTTCTCGCGTTTGTCCCTGTATTTCTCCAGATCGTATGGCATAATTTCAAACTCCCAGTCTACCCCAACGTTGCAAAACCCGGAGGGCTTCAGAGTCAAGGCGTCAAGGGTGAAGTCGTAGTATTTTACTTCGAAGCCTTGACAACACAGAGACTGAAGTTCTCCGGATTTCCCGAAGTGGTAGACAACATGGCAATTTTGATCCTGTCCCTATCATTCACCTGAAAATATTGATCAGAAATGGCACTGCCATTTAGATATTGGGCATAATATCAATTCAGTAATTATGATTGCCATGTTGTCTATGCAACTAAGGGATTTATTTTTTATATTGACAATACCAACTGTTCGCATTGATCTCAGCCATGCTGATGACCAGGTGCTCTCCCTGGATCTGCCGCTCCAGGGGGGCCGGGTTGCACCCGCCCTTGACGACGTTGATCCGGTTCGAGGCAAACTTTTGCCCGCAGTTTTCACAGACCATATAATCGCCTGCCTGAACATACCCCTTACCGGCCCTGTAGCAGACATCGCATGCGTCCACCGCCGCTCTGATAACGCCATCCTGACTTTTGAGAACGAAAAAGGACACCTCTGTCCCGTCATCGGCCCTGGCCTTGAAATAGTGGGCCCGGCCGTCGTCGATATCGGCCGCCTCGATCTTCAGAACCCCGTTTTCCGGCTTCACTGTTTTGAATTTTCCACCGAAAAAGGCAAATGCCCCTGTCGCAAATATAAGTGATACCATCATTGTTGTCAGCGTTAGTACGGTTGTTCTTTTCACTTCAATTCCTCCCTGCCCAAAACTGCCCGGGCTTGAGTTTTTTTCCAGTTATAAAATCTTGTCTTTTAAATCATACGTTATTCGGATTGATAGCCGAAAAACCGTTTCCACGAACCCGATGCCGCACCGCATCCCCCATAACCACCGCCGCCACAACAGCTGTAGCCTGACTGTTTCCCGGTGTTGAAGTCCGGTGCCGGCTTTCCGGCAGGGTCGCCACTTGCAAGGACCGTCGCCGGGTAGCCGATCCCGGTAATCGCCGCGGCTATTTTATCGTTTTTCAGGGATGTCTGATGGTCGACAGCCACCAACCCCCGTCTCAGGTCGGCAGCCATCCCCATGTACCCTGGCAATTCCTTCAAGCGTGTATCGATACGTGACAGGCAAGATCCACAGGATAGTTTGGACACCTGCAACATGGTGCGGGTTCCCTTTTCTTTCTTGGCAAACGTGTTGACACCCACAAGGACGAAAATGGTAACCAATAGCCCAGTCAGTACGATTTTGATATTGAACCCCATGCTCTCCCTCCTGGTACGAGAAATGATCATTTTATTGGTGATGTGTTGCCGTGATTCGGGCAGCCTTTAACGATGATTCTCTTAATAAAGCAAAGGGCATGCCATGAGCAGACACCTTGCATTGGGAGAAATTTTCTATTTAATATCAGCAGGTTTTAATGAAAAATATACGGGATGTTTTTGGGTCGGCCTGACAGATTGAAGAATATTCTTCAAATCGATACAGAATATTCTTCAGTGGACGGCCGATACTACGCGGGCTGGATGCCATACTTTTCCAGGCGATAAATCAATACATGTCTTGGAATGCTGAGCAGTCGGGCGGCTTCGGATCGGTTTCCGCGGCTGCGTGCCAGGGCTTTTTCTATCAGCCCTTTTTCAACCGCCTCCAGTGAAATTCCCCCCACCGGGATTTCCGGGACAGAACCTTCGCAGGTTGTCTCCGGCCGGGGCAGATTTACGTCGGCAAGATCGATACTGTCACTCTTTCTTAAAATCACACACCGTTCCACCATGTTCTGTAGTTCGCGGATGTTGCCCGGCCAGTGATAATGCTTTATTGCTTCCAGGGCCTGACTGCTGAATGCCACGCTGAGAGGCATGCCGAACTTTTTTAGAAAATGGGTGAGAAGCCCTTGCATGTCTTCTCTGCGCTCCCTCAAGGGCGGAATGTGCAGTGGAATCACATTTAATCGATA
This sequence comes from Deltaproteobacteria bacterium, assembly GCA_019313725.1. Classification (GTDB taxonomy): domain Bacteria; phylum Desulfobacterota; class Desulfobacteria; order Desulfobacterales; family B30-G6; genus JAJDNW01. Next base: position 3,254 of record JAFDAT010000244.1, on the reverse strand, counting down.
ATACAGGTCCTCCCGGAATTCCCCTTTTTCGACGATCCTGCGTAAATCCTTGTTCGATGCGGCAATGACCCGGATATCGATTTTCTCACACCGCTCAGACCCCACCGGCTCCACCTCCCGTTCCTGGAGGGCGCGCAGCAGTTTGGCCTGCATGTCGATTTTCAACTCCGTGATCTCGTCCAGAAACAGGGTCCCCCCTGTTGCCGCCTGGAAACGGCCCCTGCGATTGGCGATGGCCCCGGTGAAGGCGCCTTTCACGTGCCCGAACAGTTCACTTTCGATCAACGTCTCGGGTATGGCTGCGCAGTTGATCGCCACCAGGGGTGCTTGATTGCGCGGGCTGTTGCGGTGAATCAAGCGCGCCAGCACCTCCTTGCCCGTACCGGACTCGCCGGTGATCATAATCGTGGCTTCACTGTCGGCGACTTTGAGTGTGGTGGCCAGCAAGTCCTTCATGGCCGAGCTGGCCGAGTCCATTCCTTCTGCGCCGGCCAGGCGATCCACCTCTTTGGACAATATCCGGTTGCTTCTCTTCAGGGCATCCAGCTCAAGGGCCTTATTGCAGGATAACCGCAATGTTTCCCGATCGAACGGTTTTGTGATGAAATTGAAAGCGCCCTTCTGCATGGCCTTGACCGCCATGCCGATGGTTCCAAAAGCGGTGAACACGATCACCGGCGTATCCGGAGATTCCCTTTTAATCGCCTCCAGTACCTGCAAGCCGTCCAGATCCCCCAGGTTGACATCGGTTATGACCAGATCAGGCCGCACAGCCCTGAACTTCCGGAGGCCGCCCTCACCGGAATTGGATACGGAAACTTCAAATCCGGCAGATACCAGGTTGTACTCGGTCACCCGCAACAGGTTTTCGTCATCATCAATCAGCAGTATGTGTCTGGACATGTTTTCACCCTGGATTGTCTGCCTTCTTAAAGGCTGCTATCGTGAAAGCGGCAGGCGCATGTCAAAACAGGCCCCCCCGAAAACCGCATCGGACACCGTCATGCGCCCTCCGAGACTGCTCATGATTTTCTGGCTGATGGAAAGCCCAAGCCCCGTGCCGCCGTCCTTTTTTGAAAAAAACGGTTCGAATATCCTATCCCGATCCTCAATGGAAATGCCCGGGCCGCTGTCTGAAACGGATACAGACACCTCATTTTCAAAAATTGTCAGGTTCACTTGAATGGTTCCGCCCACGTCTACAGCGTCGATGGCATTCAGCATGACATTCAAAAAAACCTGGGAAAATCTGTTCCCGTCGACCCTGCAGACCTGCGCCTGGGACAGGCCGGTGGTCTGCAGCCTGATTTTTTTGCCGCCGGTTTCATGGGCCAGCAGTTTATTTACCCGCCTGATCACCACGGCTGCCGGCTCCAGACTTTTAGCCGGCAGCGTATTTTTTTGCTCTCTTGAGTAGTGCAGAATTTCATTGACCGAAGCATCCAGCCTGGAAACTTCCGTCATCAGGATTTCAACAAACTCACGCTTGGCATGGCCTGCGGGAAACTCATCCAGGAGTATTTCGGCAGTCCCCTTGATGGAACTCAACGGGTTTTTGATTTCATGGGCCAGCGAAGCCGAAAGCTGCCCCAGCGCAGACAGCTTCTGACTTACTTTAAGCTGCTCCTCCACCTCGATCAAGAGCTTGGTCTCATCGTGAAGTCTTTTGTACGATTTTTTTAACCGTTCCGAAAGAGCCCGGTATTTTTCCCGCAGTCGCGCCTCCCGGGCGGTAATGGCGCCAATTACGATTGCCGCGGTAAAATAGAGCAGGATTTCCGTAAGCTCGCTCAGGTAGGCATCTTTCCCAAAGCCGATATACAGCAATATGTGGGGAATGAAGGCCAGCGATGTCAGGAACGCGAGTATCAGTCCACCCCGGATGCCGAACATGATCGACCCCACGGCAATGGGAAGGTAGCTCAGACGGCGGTAGGTGTCATGATAGAACCCCAGATGCCCGGGCGTAAAAAAGTGCAGCAGCCCGATACCGATAACGGTCAGGACCAGCACCGTAAATATGATCTTGCGCACACCAGACTGTTTCATACTATTTAGAATAATGTCAATTCATTAGAAACAGCCAGCCTCATTTGAAAACAGTATTCCTGTCCCAAATCCTGGGATATTAAACACCATCCGTGCTGATGCATGTTTCTAATGTGTATTATTAATAATGAGACTATCTTGAGAAAATCGTAATGTCAGCCCTAAATACGCTTGAGTTTCATTTAGGTGGTCGCTATCGACAATTTGTTGTTCGCCGGGCTGACCGGTCATATTTATTGCGTGTTCTGAAGTATCAGTTAGGAATCGACCTCAACTACGGCCTCAAGACTATCAGCATCTAACCTCAACAGCGATTGTAAAACAAGAGCGATCTTTTTTTATAAATTTTCATGAATTCACGTAAAATGAACATACGAATAATTTGGTGATAGTGGATGTTTCATGCTTTGTTGTGCGCGTCAGTGCATGAAAATTTATTGATTGGCAAATTATTTCATACTGGTTGTCTTATGCAATTTTCTGGTATAGGCTGGCTGATATGCTTAATCCTGGGACTTAACAGTCTATCCTTCAGTATGTCTTGGCAGGGCTAAAGCCCTGGACTACACCGTCAACATGCTGATAGGTTATGACAAGGAGGTCCGTTTGTTTACCATCAACGAAATTCTGGATATTGCCGTTCGCCTCGAAAAAAACAGCGAAGCCGTTTACCGGCAAGCTCTTGACAAAGTCTCGAACCCTGATTTGTCCGCCGCATTGGCGTGGATAGCCGAGGAAGAGGTTCTGCATGCCCAATGGTTCGAAAACCTGAAAGACAGCGCCCATGCACGCCTCGAGAAAATACCGCCGGAGGGTTTAGACGGCAATTTTCTGAAAACAATTATCGGGGGACAGAGTTTTTCCCTGGAGGATGTCAATTTTTCAGACATCCAGCAGCTTTCCGAATTGCTTGACATATTTATCGAATCTGAAAAAGACGGCATCCTGTTTTACCAGATGCTCCAACCCTTTATCCGCAACGAAAATACCCGCACCATGCTGAAAAGCATTATCGCCGAAGAGAAACGCCACATCCAAACCATGCAGGAATTCGTGGCCACGCCCCCCGCTCCAATAAATTAGAAAAAATCACACGTTTTGATGCATGTCGCATTATAAATCCGTGGGCATCGACAGACACCCTAAAGGGTAGCCTTTTTCTAATTTATATATAACGAAAATTTATTGAAATTATAATATTTATT
>JAFDAT010000243.1 GCA_019313725.1 Deltaproteobacteria bacterium | reverse complement strand
TCGACCGTGGGATCGACCACCATGTCCGCGCCGAATGACAGCGCAAGATCCCTTTTAGCCGGGACAGGCTCGCTCAGGGCCACCGGGCCAAAACCTTCGAGCTTGAGCAGGCGTACGAGGGTCAGCCCGATAGCGCCTCCCCCCAGAACCAGGGCGGAGCCTCCGCTGCTGCCGGAACATACCATCCCGTGATAGGACGCCGAAAACGCTTCGGACAGGGCGGCATTTTGCGAATCCACCCCTTCAGGTACGGGAATAAGCATCTGGGGCAGTACCTTGATATATTCTGCAAACCCTCCCGGCAAATCGCCGATACCGATTGAGTGTCTGTTTTGCTGGCAGAAATAGGGTTTCCCCATACGGCAGTCCCTGCATTCCCCGCAAAATGTTGGCCGGATGACAACCCGCATACCGGTCATATCGCCGTTCACATCCCTGCCCTGGTCAGCTACCGTGCCGCTGACCTCGTGCCCCAGAATAATGCCGTCCGGAATGTTCCCACTCTCCAGCATAGAATGATCAGACCCGCAGAAACCCGTATTGGCGATTTTTACCAGTACGTCCCCTGCTCCGATTTCAGGTGTGGACACATCCTCGATCACCAGACCGGCATTCTGTCGATATACGGCTGCTCTCATAATAAAAAATGCTCCGCATTTTTTATGAAACGCGACTTCGTCGCTTGATTTCCCTTGTTATTGAATCAGGTTTCTTGGGCAATATCTCTCAGTATCCAATTTTCCGATCTAACATGATCCAACAATCCGCAAAATCTGTGTCTCAAACGCCCTGTGAGAAAAACTTGGACATTGGACATTCTGTGCTGGATATTGGATATTCTACGTTTCTTAGAATTTCGGTGGCCCCACCATTTTAAGCACTTTGAGGAGTACAAGCGCTGCAAGCATAATGACGCTAAAAACCATAACGGTCAAACCAACGCTCCAGTTCCACCAGAGCGGCGCATTTACAAGAATACTCCCCCCCATTACCACGGGAATTGCGAGCAGGTTTACAATACCAAGCTCAACCGCTACAGGCGATTTGAATTCCGGATCCGTAATCCTCAGCAGCAACAGCCCGCTGGACACGGTACCGGTCACGAGCCCGTATATGGCCACAGTACGTTCGAGGTTATAGGACCACAGGCGTTTACCGAAATAGAACACAACCATGGTTGTCAAAATACCGCTGGTCAAAGCCATCACCGAAATAGGGACAATGTATTTCCAGACGACCACCACCTGGATAGCCATAATGGTGGCCACGATCAGATAATCCACCGACCAGCCGGTAATGCGGCGTTGAATGCCGGCATCCAGCAAATGTCCGACACCCATTTTATTCATCAGCAGTTTAATTAAAAAAGCGATGCTCATGCCGAAAAAAAAGAAAAATGCCCACAGCATCGAGGCTATGCCCGGAGCAAAGATGGCAATGATTTTTGCGAGGGCAAGCGTAAAAGCGTATGTCAGGGCGTAGATCCCCCCGATAAACGCCATGTGAAACGCCAGGCTGTCGACATTGGCCGAGTGCGTTGTCAGGTCACCGGCCGTTTCCCTGCTGCTGGATCTATCATAAATTCCCTTCAAAAATTCCTGGGACAAACTGCCTGAACTCTGGGTGGCCAAACCCTTTCGAAGGCCCCAGTTAGCCAAGGGGACACCCACGCAAAAAGAGAATAGAAACCCGATCGCCGCAAAGGTAAGGCCGATGGTGGCCCCGTCCTCAAACCCGGCCCCCTCCCACACCTTGCCGAATGAAAGCGCCTGCCCCGGCCCTTCCTCAAACCCCATGGGTACCAGGAAACCGAAGGTAGGAAACAACTCCGCGCCGAACACCCCCAACAGGATGACCAAAGCACCGCCAACCGCTGCCTGTAAATAAAAACAGGCGGCCTGGGTAAGGCACATCCAGAGTGAACCCCTCAGGTAACCTTTATTGCTCTGGGATTGATCCGACGGGGAGCTGCCGACCGAAAGCCCCACCGAAATAAAGGAAATATTGAAAAAATGATAAGCGAATGTCTCCCAGGCCGAGGCTGGAAAGCGGATAATCCCCAAAGAAACAAGGACCATTCCAAACACACCCCCTATCAGACAGCTGGGTATCAGAAAATTTTGAAAAAATTTGATATTTGCACGTAAAGCGACACCGATCAGGAGCATGATGGACAGGCAGCCGAACACCAGCATGGGCTCGAATTGAAACGGAATTTCCATGGGGGACCCCTTCATTAGAAGTAAATCGCTTGAGAGATTGAATCTATAGCATAATGTATTACATTAAACCATGGCAACCTTGTTCATTATCATTACTTGATGATTGGGCGTTGGATATTGATTAATAACCTCGATTTCGATAAGGTATGTATGGCTTAATATTGCTTGCGGAATAAAGGAACCCTTCGACCATGTCAGAAATTATCGATTTACGACTTTTTGCCACCCTGCAGAAATTCAACCCCGCCTCACCGGACACCTTTGCCATAACGCCCGGCGTCACGGTTCGAGACATGCTGGAACAGCTCGGCGTCCCCATTGAAAAGGCCAAACTCATCTTTGTGAACGGATTGAAGAAAGACCTGGACGTGGCGCTTAAGGGCGGTGAGCGTGTGGGTATATTTCCACCGGTAGGCGGGGGGTAAGATGAAAAATAAACGCATAGAGAGCCTCGAGAAGGCCGCAACACCAAAGAAATTTCCCGATGGCGCCGCCTACAGGAGCATCTCCATGGCCAGCACCAATCAACTGGCTCTGGAATTTGGAGTGTCGGCCAGAGAGATAGATATTTCAGCCCTCGACCGGGACATTGTCCCCGAACGATACGCCCGCAACATGAAATCCTTTACCACCCGGGACCAGAAAACGCTTCTGGAATCATGTGTCACTGTTGTGGGAAACGGGGGACTCGGCGGGACAGTTGCCGAGACACTGGCCAGAATCGGCGTCGGATCGCTGATCCTCATTGACGGAGACAGTTTCGAAGAGAGCAATCTCAACCGTCAGCTTTTCAGCACGGAAGCTTTGATCGACCAACCCAAGGCGGTTGCCGCCGCCGACAGAATCACATCGGTCAATGCCACCATCCAGGTAACCCACCACTGCTGCAACCTGGAAGACGGCAACGCCTCTAAGCTTATTGCCGGTTCAGATGTAACCGCGGACTGTCTTGATAATCTCCCAACGCGTTTTACGCTTCAAAAGGCATCTCAGACGGCCGGGATACCTATGGTGTCGGCTGCCGTGGGCGGCCATTCAGGCCACCTGACCACTATTTTTCCTGAAGACCGCGGTCTGGAACTGATATTCGGCCCCCCGGAAGAGGCTGTGAATTTGAAAGGCGCGGAACAGAGCCTGGGAAACCTGCCCTTTACCGTAACCACGGTGGCCGCTCTCGAATGTGCGGAAATTGTAAAAATTATCCTGCAGAAAGATTCGCCTTTGAGAAACCGCCTTCTGATCATCGACCTCAACGATTACACCTTCGAAACCCTGCGACTGGTCTGATAAACCATAATCGTACGGGTTGATAACATCCACATATTTCAAGTTCTTATTTTTGTAATGACGTTAAAAGCTGTGGAAGCGCCGGCCTCACATCAACCAGCGAAACGGGGCTCCGCTAAACCCTGGATACCGAGACCATGAATGGCAAATAACCCGCCCGCCTGGGGCGACGCATCGCGTTTACCTTCATAATCGCAGCCAATGCTAGTGAAATAGAGTATGTCATGGTTGTCACCGCCGAAGGTCAGGCTGGCAACCCATTGGACAGGCAGCTCGATGACTCGCTCGACGACTCCTTCGGGGGTGATACGGCGGATGGTTCCACTGTCAAAGTGGGCGCTCCAGACGTGGCCCTCGGCGTCCACAGTACCACCGTCGGGGTAACCACCCGAACCAGCGGTCGAGAGGAAAATGCGACGGTTGGTCGCGGCGCCGGTCGCGGCGGCATAGTCGTAGGCGAAGATCGCTTCGGCGTTGGAATCTGATACATAGAGGGTACCGCCGTCCGGGCTCCAACAGGGGCCGTTGGAGCAAATAAACCCACCGTCGAGTCTATTGCAGATAAGGTCGGTGTCGAGCCGGTATAGTCCAGCGATGGGCTCGTTCAAGCCTGTGTGCATGCTGCCGGCTATTAAGCGGCCTTGACGATCGACTTTGCAGTCGTTGAAGCAGAGATCGGCCCGACCGGCTTCGGGCTCGGCAATAGCAATGGCTGTGCCGGTCTTAAAATCGAAGGTGTGAAACCCGTCGTCCATCACAAGAATGGCGCCGCCACCGGTGCGTAACGCCAAGGAACCGAGATAATCACAAGTGACGTCCCAACGCTTAGTGTCGCCGCTTCGCGGGTCGTAGCATAAGATCGCGCGAGCAGGACAATCGACGAAGTAGAGAACGCCGCCGCGCGGATCCCAGATCGGGCTTTCGCCCAGTTCGTAACGTTCGTCGCCAATACACTCGATGTTCATGCCATTCCTCCTGCCTTAGTTGGTATATTCAAGCTATTCTTTTCGGTCAACGTTTGGTACGCAAGCGCAGAAGGTACTGTGCGGTCATAAGAAGAACGAGAGATACTGTGAGGACCATCGTGCCAATGGCATTAACTTCCGGGGTGATGCCCCGGCGAATTGAAGAAAAGATATAAATAGGAAGTGTAGTATTCGCTCCGGCAACAAAAAATGAAATAATGAAATCATCAAAACTGAAGGTAAAACTGAGTAAAAAACCAGCCAGAATTGCCGGAAAAATTTGTGGCAGCGTAATCTGATAAAAGGTACGCCAAGGTGTGGCATATAGATCTGTTGAGGCTTCTATCAAAGCACGGTCCATTCCGGCAATTCTAGCGCGAACCAGTATGATCACGAGAGACATGGTAAACAGTGTGTGTGCTGCAATGAGGGAGGCATACCCCATATGAAGCTTCAACGGTTTAACTCCCTCGGGCCATACTGAAGCCAGTAGGGGGTTAAGAAAATCAAAGACCGTCACCAATGCCACAAGCGTAGCAATACCAATCACGATCCCGGGTATCATAATTGAGATGTAAATCATTCCATCAAACAGGATCCGGATGGTTCCCTTCAAACGCTGCAATGCCAATGCTGCCGCTGTCCCCATTAAGCTGGACAGAATAGCTACTACAAAGGCAACGACTAAGCTGGTGAAAAAGGCGTCCCCGACAAACGGATTTGATAAAGCTTTCCCATACCACTGAATGGACAAACCTCGCAGCTCACTGGCATGCCGCCCGGCGTTGAAGCTGAACAGGACAATGATACCGATAGGGACATATAAAAATAGATAAACAGCGATCGAGTAAAATCGCATGATATGTTTTCTCCTTTTACATCAGTGACTCATCACGGCCGGTTTTGGTGCGGGAGGTCAATCGCATATAAAGACTAACGGTAATCAGCATGATTATAACCAAAGTGACAGAAACAGCCGAACCGAAAGGCCAATTGCGTGATTGCAGGAACAAATCAACAAGTGCGTTCCCAATAAAGAATACTTTTCCACCTCCCAGAAAAGCCGGGATCAGGAATTCGCCCATCAGCAGGATAAAGACAAACATACAACCCGTTGCTACTCCAGGCATTGCGAGTGGCAAGGTGATTTGCATACAGGTTTTAAAGGGGGTCCCACCAAGATCATTGGAAGCTTCCAACACGTTCTTATCGAGTTTTTCCAGGGAAACAAATATGGGAAACACCATCAACGGTAGATAACCATATACAATG
>JAFDAT010000242.1 GCA_019313725.1 Deltaproteobacteria bacterium | reverse complement strand
TCCTTCTTTCTGAATTTCGGAGAAGTGAACGAACACGTCGCCGCCATCTTCAGTTTCGATAAATCCGAATCCTTTTTTGTCGCTGAACCATTTTACGATACCTGTTGCCACCGTCCTTTCCTCCTTTTTCTTGGAACACCCTTAAATAACACGATAATACATAATTTCAGAAGTTGGGGTGGAATACAATACTGTTTAATTATTGATATATCATGTATTAAAAATAAGGAATATGGGGGTGGCATGAAAATTTTAAGTGTAAATCTAATAAATTTTGAGCGATTTAAATTTGAGTGGGCATGTGGTATGTAACCCGTATGTCCGGCAATGAAAACATTCTGATTATAGGGGATGAACCCGTTCTGTTCAGGGACATCAGTACGCTGACCGCTTCAACGCCCAGGAAGGTCCTGACAGCGGACAATTGTGCGGAAGCACTGCATCAAGCCAAACAGCAGGACATCGCCCTTGTGTTGATTGACCTGTTGCTGTGCACCGGCGACGGCGGACAGGATGCTGCCGACATCAGACGGCACTGCCCGGATGCACTCTTTATTCTTATCGATGGCGGTGATCCTGAAAGAGAACTGCCGTCAGATTTGCTATTGAATGTTTACGGGTATTTAAGAAAACCATATCGAACCGGCGAAATCTTGAAGACGGTTGAGAACGCGCTGGATCACAAACGGTTGCTGCATGCGCACAAAATATCTAAAATCGCCCTGTTGGAAAGCGAAGGGCGTCTGGCCAACCTGGTTGTCAATGCACTTATGGGTATTTCGATCATTCAAAACCACACGGTCGTCTACCAGAACCCAGCTCAGGAAGAGATTTTTGAAGGCCGCAAGGTACCGTTCGGGCTGGACGATTTAAAATGCGTGCAGACGCATGACCTGAAAAAAGTACAAAACGTATATAAAAGTATCCTGGAAAAAAAGACACGCAGCGCAGAACTGGATTTCAGATTTACGCTGCCGGTCCGGGAGACCTCCAAATCTGTGGAGAAATCAGTGCAGTGCCGGGCCAGCACCCACCGGCATCAGGGCAAAGACGCCATCCTGTTGAATATGATGGACATCACTCATGCCCGGGAACTGGAGAGCCTGGTGATGATCAAGGACAAAATGACATCCCTGGGCCGGGTTGCTGCGGGGATTGCCCACGAGATCAGAAATCCGCTCACCGGTATCAATTCCTATTTGTTTACCCTGGAGGACCTGACATCGGAAGATACCGTGACCCCGGATGGCCTCAAGCTGATCCGGCGCATCACAGCCCAGATCCAGGTGGCTTCCAATAAGATCGAATCGGTCATCAAAAGGGTCCTGGACTTTTCCAGACCCAGCAAAGCAAAGATGGAAATGATCAGGATCAATGACGCTCTTGAAGAAGCCCTCGATCTGTCGGCCGTGACGATCCGCAAAAAGGGCATCACCCTGGAACACGACCTGCAGGAGAACTTGCCCCTGTGCTACGGTGACATTCACCTCATGGAGCAGGTTGTTCTCAATCTGATTAACAACGCGGCCAATGCCGTGGAAAAAAATGGCGGTGAGAAAAGAATCCGGATCGCTTCCTTTACCGGAAAAGGCCGGGTATATGTATCTGTGGCCGACTCAGGCGCCGGTGTGCCTGGAGATCTCAAGGATAAGATTTTCGACCCTTTTTTTACGACCCGTGCCGATGGATCGGGCATCGGTTTGAGCATTTCCCAGAGAATCGTGGCCGACCACGGGGGGACCATCAGCGTCGGCCGCAGCGATGCGGGCGGTGCGGAATTCATCATAGATCTGCCGGTTGAGAAAAGGATGTATCCGCGATGACGAATTATTCAATATTTGTGGTCGATGACGAAGCGGTGGCCAGGGAAGGGCTGGCCCTGGCGCTCAGCAAGGCGTATCAGGTGCAGGCCTTTGCAACGGCGGAATCCGCCATTACCGCCTTAAAGGAAGGTGTGCCGGACCTGGTGCTCCTGGATATCGGGCTTCCCGGAATGAGCGGGGTTGAAGCCCTCGAATCCATGAAAAAACAATACCCGGACATTGTGGTCATCATGATTACCGCTTTTGAAGATACCGAAACCATCATCCAGGCGATGAAACTGGGTGCTTACGATTACATGGTTAAACCGCTCAAAATGGATGTGTTGCTATCCAACATAAAAAGTGCTCTGGAAACCATTGCCATGCGCAAGGAGATTCAAGGGCTCCACGAAAAATATCTCAAAGAGAACCTGCCCTGTTTTATCGGGGAGAGCAATGCTGTCCAGGATGTCATGGACGTTGTGAAGAAGGTGGCCGCAAGCCCGGACACACCGGTTTTGATCGTCGGTGAAACCGGCACCGGAAAAGAGCTGATCGCCAAGGCCATCCATTACCGCAGCCCGCTTTTCAAAGGTCCGTTGGTGAGTCTGAACTGTGCGGCCATTCCAAAGGAACTTATCGAGAGCGAGCTGTTCGGCTACGAAAAAGGCGCCTTCAGCGGTGCCGACGCCAAAGGGAAGAAAGGGCTTGTGGAGCAGGCTGCCGACGGTACGCTTTTCATGGATGAAGTCGGTGACCTGAGCATGTCCGCCCAGGCCAAGCTCCTGCGGTTTCTGGAGGATGGCGAATACTACCGGGTGGGCGGCACCCAAAAACGATCGGTGCGGCCGCGGGTGGTCTCGGCAACCAACCGGGGGCTTCCGCAGATGATAGTCAATGGCAAATTCAGGGAAGACCTCTATTTCAGGCTGGCGGTGGTCAAGATCGAAGTCCCTTCCCTGATCCAGCGCAGGGAAGACATCCTGCTGATCGCCAAACATTTTCTGGTCCAATTCAATACAAAATTCGGGAAATCGTTCAACAGCATTTCACCAGAGGCTGAAACAGCTTTGACTTCCCACGGCTGGACGGGCAATGTCCGGGAGTTGAAAAATATCATCGAACGTGCTGTCCTGATGGCGGACGGCGTGAAACTGACCCCGGAGCAGTTGGGCCTGAGTACTCCTTCGCACGGCATGGAGACCGGCGTGGAAAGAGATACCCCGGTTCCGCGGCTGTCCGAAAAAGGTGTCGATTTTCCCGCCCTGCTGGAATCCATCGAGAGACACTATTTTGAAGATGCCCTGGACATGGCCGGCGGCAATGAGAGCAAAGCCGCCAAGCTGCTAAGGCTGACCCGGGACAAGTTCCGCTATCGGCGAAAGAAACTGTATAAAAAGCGCAGCCACACCAAGGCGTGACCGCGCTGTTTGAGCAGTGCTTATCCAACTGTGGTTTCTTCCAGTATTAAAAACCTGGTCCTATGGGCCAGGTCAGAGTCCTTAGGCTCTGCCGAAAAATTACCCCGAAGTGTTGAGTGATCTAAAGTTGATGAATCGCTTGGCTCTATCTATTAATGAACAGGTAGAATTCCTTAACTTTAGGCACTTTAGATCATTTTAGCTCACTTTAGTCACTTCATGTTATGAAATAAACACTCCCTTATAGGGAGAACCCAGGGCCGGGCCCTCTGGACCAGGGTATCTACTCTATGGATTGTACCAGTATGCTGAAGGCGCTGTAATCGTAGGTCATATCACCGCATGTCTCCAAAACAAAACCGGTGAAACCCTCACCCGGCACAATATCAAGCGTAAACTGGTTTTCGACGACTTCGGTCTCCACCGTATCTTCGAGGGCGAGAACCGGCCCGATGACCACCAGGCTGGTTTCGTATTGATCCTCCGCAGTGAAATCCCCGCGGGTCCGCACCACATCGCCGATATAATCCCCTAAATTTTCCAGCCGGGTGAAGGCGTATGGATTTTTCGGCATCGATGTCCAGCTTAATGGAAAGCATCTCACCCGCTACGATCGCGAACCCGCCCTGGGGGTTGAGATCGATCTTGCCGCTGGGCAGCTTTATTTCCATCTCCCCGTCACATATCGTCTCCACACCCGCAGCAGGAACCGGCTCGATGTCGCTGATCTGCAGGCGGATTTTTTCATAGACGCCGGCAGGGATGCCGTCCTTGACGGTAAAGAGCAGATCCTCATCTCTCAGCGCCAGAAGGTTGACTGTGTGGCCTTGGAGATCCTGGTAGATGACCACCTGCTCAAGGTCAGAGTCTTCGGCCGGTATCAATAAATATACCGCCGGTGGAGGGACACGTTTCTACTTCAGGTTCCGGGCCATTTGCCCCAATTGGGTTATTCCCCCCAAGTGCTTGGGTCAAATAACCCAACCTGCTGTTGAAAACAGCAGTCCTCCTTGAACCGTAAATCATCTTAACTTCCTGAAATAAATATATAATATAAATTAAATTTCAAGTTGGCACGTTCCCTGCTCTATGCTGATGCAACTAAACAGAAAGAGGCACAACATGGACTCCTTTGAAAAACTGAAGAAAAAGAAAACACTGCTTGTGGACGACGATGGGCTCATTCGCGATTCCCTGAGCATGGCTTTTTTGAGCCGCGGCTGTAGCATCAGAACGGTCGAGAGCGGTGAAAAAGGCATCGAAGTGTTGAAGCACGAACATTTTGACATCGTCGTCAGTGATTTTAAACTCCCCGGGATGAGCGGCCTGGAGTTTTTTAAGGCCACCGGGGCATCCCAGACAGGCAGCGTCCATGTTCTGATCTCCGGCAATGTTCAGGAAGACGAACTCAAAGATAAGGAAAATTTCGGTATTGACGAGTTTTTAGAAAAACCGTTCACGGTTATGAACCTGGCCGACACCCTGGCCGGATTGATCGAGAACCGTGAAAACGTTTTGAGTGATAGAGGTTGAACTTGAAAAAATACAATAATAACAAACAAGAAAGAAAAGGAAATCATGAAAACGAATGCAAAGATGATGGTAATTGGGCTTGTTTTGGTAATGGTGTTTTGTTATAGTGGATCTACTTTGGCGGATGAGGGCATAGGTACGGATACGGCGGCGGCCCACCTTAATTTTGAGGTAACGATTGCAGATTATATCCTGTTCCAGGTGGGGTCGTCTGGTTCGATTGACACGATTATATTTCAGCCTGATACCAGCGATATCATTACCCCCACCACCATCAATGGTACGGGTGGCGATTTGACCGGTGGCCGGGTGACCGTCAGGTTGCTGAGTAACTCTAGCTCGGTGGCGATCACAGAGACGAACGATGGGGGCGGCAGCGGGCTGGTCGGTAGCGTGAGTGGCAACATCAGCTACGCCAGCATTCTGACGGCTGATGACAACGGCGGTACCGGCGGTACCGGCATCACGCCTCCCCAGTTGACCGATGCAGGCGGAAACGTGACCCCGACCATGTCAGGCGCCCAGAACATCAATACCAGCTGGACATACACATACCGCCACAATGGTGACCAGCCCACAGCGGGTTCATACACCGGGCAGGTTACCTATACGGCCGCAATTCCCTGATATGATACATAAACTACAAAAATAAACGTTCCTTGCCCTGCATTGCCTTCCGGTAATGCAGGGCAAGTATTTTGAAACCTTGAAAGAACAACAATACGGATGAAAAAAATCGTTGCCATCGTCGCTTTTTTCGCGTGGACTGCTTTACCGGCCGTTGCCCTGGCGGAGATGACCTTTATCTGGTTTGGGGCACCGGCCGAAGTGAGAATCAAGATCGGTATGGATTCCGGCGTTACCACAGTACGTCATGATGTTCCTACCTCCATGAGTGGTGATGGAACACCCATATCGGGAACACCTGCCGGTGTTTTGATCGAAGTGTCCGCCCGCAGAGCAACATTTGGAGATTGGTTGAATGCACGCT
>JAFDAT010000241.1 GCA_019313725.1 Deltaproteobacteria bacterium | reverse complement strand
AGTTCCCTGCTCACGGCAGCCAGTCTGCCGGGGTCGATCCCTGTTTCGATTCCCATCTGACCCAACATGAACACGATATCTTCCGTGGAAATCTTTCCGGAAGCACCCTTGATAAAAGGACACCCCCCCATGCCGCCGAAAGCGGTATCAAAGTGTGAAATGCCGACAGCCATAGCTGCGAGAACGTTGGCCAGCCCCTTACCTTCTGTATCGTGGAGATGCAGGTATACGGGGATTTCTCCGGCCAGTTCATGCACTTTTCCAGATAACGCCTGGATGGAATTCGGGTTGGCCATGCCCGTGGAATCGGCAAGGGTTATCTCATGAATTCCCATGTCCAACTGCTCCTTGGCCATGTCGATGACGACATTTTCATCGATTTTGCCTTCAAAACGGCAACCAAATGCGCATTGAAGACCGCCACAGATGATCAGTCCCCTCTCGTTGCCCAGTCGCACCATTTCCGAAAACCGTTTGCGGGCTTCGGGCAGGGATGCATTGGCATTTTTCCTGCTGTGCGTGTCACTGGCGGATATGGATGCACCGATATGTTTCAAACCGGCATCGGCAGCCCTCTGGACCCCTTTTTCGTTTAACACAAGTCCGCTGTAAACGATATCTCTTGAATGGTCCAGTTGCCGGCAAACGTCTTCTGCATCGGCCATCTGGGGCACCAGTCGCGGGTGCACGAAGGAGGTCACCTGGATCCGTTTTACACCGGCGTCGGCAACTGCATTGATAATCTCGATCTTTTTATCGGTGGGTATGATGATCTTTTCAGGCTGCAGCCCGTCTCGCAACCCCTGCTCTTCAATAACGACATGCGTCGGATAGTGTATCATCCACTCAGCCTTTCACTTGAAACAGCCTTTTCAAGGGACATGATATTAGTCGGATGAACCTATTTTAATTAGGGTACGGCCCGGTCTGCTTCCGCAGCAGACCGGAACCGCTTGTTTAAAATTTCGGTTAGGCTTCGCGCCACATTTCACGGGTAAAGGTGTGCCAGAAGGTCGGATGAACTTTGATGTTATGAAATTTGGCGTTGGTGATATCGATGGCTCTAACCCAGTAACTAATGCCAATAGGACCGCGCTCCTGCATGATATCTTCCATTTTGCACATGACTTTTCGTCGCTTTTCCACATCCAGCAACGTCTCCGCTTCTCGCAGAAGGGCGGTGAATTCATCGTCGTACCAGCGCGTTTCGTTCCACGCACCAATGGCTTCTTTTGTATAGGCCAACGGCAGAACCATAGTGGCAAGGGGGCGGTGGGTCCAGCCTGTGATGCCGAGGTCCACTTCCGTCCATCGATCCCAGTATCCGCCCGGATCGGTGATATCCAGCCGAATGTCAAAACCGGCCGGTTTGGCCATCTCTTTGAGTGCCTGGGCGATTTCTCCCTCGGCTTCGTCGTTTTTAGTAGCAAGATTTACCTTCAACGGCAGTTTGAGACCCTTCTCGGAAGCATAGGCAGTCAACAACTCCCGAGCGCGTTTGGGATCATATTCAGGAATCGGCTTTTCACAGTATGCCGGATGAGCCGGAGAGGTGTGCGAATCGATGGCCAGAGTCCCCAATCCGTAGCCGGCCAGTTGAAGTATTTTTTCCCGGTTCTGGCTTAATTTGAGAGCGGTTCGGACCCGGTTGTCGTTCCACGGCGGTAAGTCAACACGCATACGGAGAACGTAGGTATAGGAACTGTCCACCCACCGCACCTTGATATTTTTAGAACTTTTAACCGCCAGATAGTCAGACGGGCGTGGAATGTTCATAGAATCCACCTGTCCGGCGTGCAACCCGGCCAGGCTGGCATCCTTGCCCATGGAAACATAGATCAGTTTATCCAGATAAGGCAGGGCCTTTCCGTCCGCACCCATTTTCCAATAATCTTTACGGCGCTGCAATACGGCGCGTTCGCCGTCAGCGAATTCTGCCAGCGTAAAAGGACCGGTACCAATGGGCTGTTTAATGAAGTCCCCCTCGAAAGTATGCGGCAGGATACAGCCCGGATAATGAAAAAGATGTTCGGGAACACCGATATTGGGGGTCTGCAGATGTAGACGAACCTGGTATTCGTTCACCTTTTCGATATTCTGACTGCCACCCCAGTAGGAAAGTAGGCCCAACATCGAAGATCCCACGTCCTTATTCAACCACTGGTTCATGGTAAAAATGACGTCGTCAGCGGTCAACTCAATACCGTTGTTGAATTTCACACCCTTTCGGATATAGAAATCCCAAGTTTTCAAGTCCTCACTGGCTTTCCATTTCTCGGCCAGCCAGGGTTTGGTGATATTGTCAGGACCGGTCTCCGTCAAATATTCCGCCACCTGACGAACCACGTTGGCGCCTTCCGACCATGAAAGCCGGGCTGGATGGTCGATCAGTTGAAGCGGCATCCCACATTTCCATACCCCGCCTCTTTGTGGTGTACTTCCTGATGCCATTGCCCGCCCCACCGAAAATGGGGATACGAATGCACACGCTGCTGCTGCTGACATTCCGAGCAGGGTGGTGGTGCGCAGAAACTCGCGGCGGGTAATTCTCCCTCGCCGAAACAGTGCCTTTAGTTCCGGGATATAGGGGTGCGCTTCCTTTTTCGACTTTTTGATGATCTCCATTAATTGTCCTCCTTTCGCCCACCTTTTGGAGGGTGGTTTGAACGGTAACCTTATTAGGGTAAATTGTCCATTGACTATTATATATTTAGATCAGAGTCAGGGTTTCAACACATGGTAGTAGAATCAACGGACAGATATTGGATGATAGTCTATTGTCTGGATCACCTCCTCTCCTTCTCGGCGCGTCGGATAATCTCGTTTATTTCACCAAGCACCTGTGAACCCAGAGGCTGCCATAAAGATTTAATATGCTCGATGGCGTTCTATAGCGACCTTTTCATATTCTTCACTATTGTCATGGATATCAGTCGACAAAATACCAGCTGCTTCGGCTGTTGCGTGATCGGTCAGCCGCGTTTCCGGTTCTCTGTTCCCAGTATTGTAGGATCGATTCATGCTTTTCTAATTCTCCGAATTTAAAACTGAGCCTATTGTGGACTAAAAAATCGGAAAATGTCAAATAGCAATATTTAGCTGATTCTGGATAGGGTTTTGTATCATCAATCCATCCGGATCAAACTTATTTAAGTCTTTTATACTCTTTATCAGATTTTTTAACCCCGACAACCCACATTTCTACCAATTGTTTTTGCTCCTGATTGTTATAAAATATTATCGTCACTTGACCGTCCGATTAAGATTGGTGACAAGAATCGAGATGAATATGGACATAAGGTTTTAAATGCCATGCTCGAGCTCAATAATTTGGAGATAGAGGACTCAACATGTCGCAGAATAGTGATAGAAAAAAACTAACGAGGGGGTTAAAAAAGATGTACAAGTTTTTTATTCGACGATTTGATCTATGGTGATGTCGAGTTTTTGGGCCTCATTGAAAAAATATTTTCTTTCAGCTGCATTGAGTACTTCGGGTGCAATAGCCCCTTTTAATTCGATCACATCATTGACCATCATTTTGGTGAAAATAAATGCACACTGCCCGGTCAGGTAGGATTCATGGGTAAGCCCTGATTTTTCAAAAGCCTCAACCAGGCCGGGTGCATTGACATAACTTGTTATCCGGATAGGCTTGCCATCCTTTTTTCCTTCAACCAATACCTGGAAAGCACCTTCTTCCGAAATAAGGCCGCCATCGATGATTTCCTTGATTTCTTCCTGGTATTTTGGCGCCGGCGGTGCATTCTCAATGGTCAGGTCAAAGGGGATATATTTCATCCCGTTGTGCTCTTTTTCTTCAGTTGACAAAAAACCCATGTTATAGAGCGCTTCTGAAAGTTCAACATGGGGGCCGCCATACCGGAAGAGAATGTTCCTGGCACCTTTGAGGTAACGCTCTGCATTAATCCCCAGGGTGATCGGCTCCTCGTGATTGTGATCCACCATGCGAATGGGTTTGTCGATGCCTTTGAAGGTCATCATGACAGGATTGGCAAACGGCTTCGTCTGGACAAATTTCCCATTTTCAAACCGCGTCGGGTTTTCGCCCATGTCTTCGAATGCAACCACCGGCGACCACCAGAACGGGATAAACTTTTTTGACCAGACCCCTTCGTAGACATTCATCTCAATACTGTCGCATGAATCCATCATTCCCGTGGATTCCCTGACAATGACATTGACAAGACCCGGTGCACTCCCGGTGTTGGTCATTGCTAAAACACCTTTTTCTTTGAACTTTTTATCCTGCTCGGTAAAGATGAATTTTGTCGCCTGACAAGAGGTTTTACCCTTGATATACGTCATACAAAGGTCTTGATAACTGGCCCCAACTTCAAGCGCGGCTTCCATCACATTCAGATTGAACTGGATAGGTAAGCCGTTCACAATGATGTCTGCATTGTCGGCTGCTTTGACAATATCATTGACATCGCCGGCATTGACCTGGACAGCAGTTGCTTTTTCCAGGGTCTTTCCAAGTTCAGCGGCTGCCTTAAGATCATAATCCGCGCAAATGATTTGAGATACATTTTCTTCTTCATTCAGGCGTTTGGCAATAGTACTTCCCTGGGCGCCGACACCGATAATCATTACCTTCTTCATTATTTCCCCTTTATCAGTACGTTATAGCATAGCTGTCCATGGTCATTGTCTTGGCATACAGCTTGGCGGATTCCTTGAACGGACTAGTTTAATATTGCCCCGAGCTTGTTTATGGTGTCCTGGGGTGTTTCACCAAAAAAATCCGCTCCAATTTTCCTGGCCCAATGTTCGGTCGCCACCGCACCACCCACCATAGTCTTGATTTCACCACGCAAACCGGCTTCTTGTAACGCCTCCTCCAGTTTTTGCTGGCCGATCTGGGTGGTGGTCATCATGGCCGACGAGCCGACCACATCGGCTTTGAGTTCCCGGGCTTTTTTCACAAACTCGGCAATCGGGACATCTCGTCCCAAGTCATGAACCTCGTAGCCTTGTACACGCAACATCGTTACGATGATGCTCTTGCCGATATCGTGAATATCTCCTTCAACCGTACCAATTACGATGATGCCCAATTTTTCTTGCTGCTTATTCTCGGGCAATGCAGCCTCCAGGATCTCAACGGCTGCCGTCATGGCTTCGGAAGCGATAAGAAGCGCCGGTAAAAATATTTTCTCACGATCGAAGAGGTCTCCCATTTCGCGAATTCCCTCGGTAAAACCTTCATTGATCATATCAAGCGGATCCATGCCGTCCTCGAGGGATTTTTGGGCTATTTCCCTGGCAGCATCATCATCTGCATCCAAAATGGATTGGGCGGCTTTCTTAAGCCAGTCGGATTTTTCCATTCTCTACCTCTTTTTACTCCGCGCTTTTCACTATCCGCTTAAGCTCCTTGATGAGATCTTCCGGCAAGGGCTTCGGATCGTGGGTTCTTAACAGTTCAGCGGCCTTTTGATTTGCAGATTGAATCAAGCTTTTTGAGCCTCTTTTCTCCCATGCTCCTCGCATGCGGCGATCAATGATCGTAGCCTGAACCTGCTCGGTCTCTATATTGTTGAGCGTGTGCCGCTGTGTTAAAAAGTTGTTTCCGATGCCGACCTTCTTGATCAGATCCAGACCCATCAGCTCGTCATCCAGGGAAACGCCGTTGACGATTCGTTTCACCATGGCGGCAATCTCCCGCCTCGAGCATGCCCGCTCCATAAATGAGATTGGCTCCTGCCAGAGCAGGGAGCAACGCGCTGATGGATTTTTCGTGACCTGCCTGGGCATCGGATATCTTAGAATCAGCCTACCCCCCGGCGACATAGCTGGGTATACCGTAGAAATTCGCCAGACCGGCCGCACCGGCACTGATCATGGCCATCTCAGGTACGCCAACGACGGCTGTTGCCTGTTGCATGTCAAGCGTCGTCGAGGAGCTGCCGTAGATAACAGGGGTTCCCGGGTTTGTCAGCTGGGCCAGGATAATGCCGGCAAGCACCTCTGCATTATGCATAACCAGGGCTCCTGAGATGGAAATCGGGCTCGAAGCGCCGGCCATGACCATACTGAGAACATTGACGGGCAACCAGTGCTTGGCCGCTTCAATAATCACTTCGGCACTGGATTCAATAATCTGTAAAGGACTGGTCGGGCAGACGGCAAAAGATACAATCGGCCTTTCTTTTAATTTGTCCAGCCCGCCGGCAACCGCTGCGGCCATTTCGATCAACAACTTTGTTCTGGCTCCATCTTCTGAATCGGAAGCATAGTGCTTGGAACAATTGGTTAAAGCGGCTTCGAACATGTGCAGATCATATGATTCATCCGGTTTGTCACTTGCGGCAACCGGCGCTGTCAGGATATCCATGTGGGTCAATGCATCCGTCAAACGGGCAATTTGGGCCACATCCTCTTTGGTGGATTCCCGGATTTCTCCGGTCTTCAAGTCCTCTGTCAACACCCCCACGCCAAACGTGGTAAATCCCACCTGCTTGCCGCCCATCATAAAATCGTTCTCAGGATCTCGACCGGCCAACAGAATATGACTGGGGCACATCGATATCGCCTGCGTCACGACATGGCCTGGAAATTTCACCACCCGGGTTTTCTTATTTACCCAGCAACCACCGGCCTGCAGAATATCAAGGGCTTCATCGCAGTCCATACTGACGCCGGTAGTCCGCAACACATCCAGTGTGGCGGCATGAAGTTTATCCAGACCATCCTTCGTAAACGTCCTCAACCCCCAGCCGGTAGTCATTTCAGTCGAAGCTACCGCGCCTTTTCGCATTTTTTCCTCCTTTCTAAGCTGATAGTATGGGTTCTACTCCAAACACTTTGGAGACATGGGTCCAAGATGTTATCGGAAAAATTCTG
>JAFDAT010000240.1 GCA_019313725.1 Deltaproteobacteria bacterium | reverse complement strand
AGATTAATGGCATTGCCGATTTTCCCGCCGACGTATTCATTCCTGGCGCGGCTGTATATCACCAGGGTCATGACGTAAAAAACCAGAATTAACAATTGTGCCATCCAGTAATTTAAATTGGTTTCCATATTAAAATATGCTCTTGAGGGTCATGATGAGATGTATGGTCAATGGTCTGTATTCCTTCTGGGCAATAGCCGACAGGTAATTTTCAAGACTCAGAATGGTGGCCCTGGCGGATTTTTCTCCCAGTAACTGCTTCTTTTCCACGAGCAGTTCGGTAAGGGTCTGCTGAAATCCGGAAATAAAACTGCTTTTACCAAGCCGGTATCCTTCCCTGGAAATGTGTTCCCGGATGCGATTGACATTGGCCTGGATGTCGTCCTTTACCCGGTACTGGGACATGAATTTATCATAATAATCAGATTTTTTTAAAATCCTAGTCAACAAAGTGTCGGCCTTGCTGCCGATATCCGCTTCCATTTCCCGCATCACAATCTGGATGGTGCGGCTGTAAAAAGCGATAATCGCAGCTCCCCCGACATTCTCCATGTTTTTCATGAGATTGCCGTGATCACTCCCGGTATCGCCTTGCAAATCGCTTTTTTCCGTAAAAGTCTTTTCGCCGGTAAAGTATTGTTCATCCTGCAGAAGCGTTTTAAAGAAAAGTTGCGCTCGATCGGCGATGCCGTCAGGACCGTCTTGGATGTGCTCCGCTATATCGACAAGTTTTCCGAGTGTGTCCAGGGATGCCTTGAATCCCAAAACATGGTATTGCTCCTGCAGCAGGCGCAATACAGTCCGCCTGAATTCCAATTCAAGTTGATTGCTGTCCATAGCCCCGGTGCCCTGCTGCAGGCGTTCGCATACAAGCCGTGTGCTCTCGGTCGGATCTTCGCCTGGAACCACTGCGGAGAGGAACACTTCATTGACTGGTGAACGCTTCAAACTCCTGGTCAGCATGCTATTCGCTTTTTTTTCACCCAACTCAAGCGCAATGGTTGCGGTAATTTCATGAACGATGTCCAAATAGAATTGGACGACAATCGTATGGGTCAAGGCCCCTCCGGTTTTGGAAGCCTGAGTTCCCACAGATGTTTCAATGGCATTCTGGGCAGCCAGCGCTGCCATGGCCCTGTATACGCCCAGCCGGGGTAGTCCCGTTTCGGCAATGATTTGGGAAACATCTCTTTTCCCATCTATCAGCAGCATCACGCGCAAGACACCGTCCGTAGAAAAAGAACCCGACCTCAGCGCCCCTTCCTTAATCTGAAATACAACATGATCATTGGGGATCAGGGAACGATAGGCTTTCCACTTCTCCGCCTCGGCAACCAGTCGGATGGGATCCAGCTTCAGGCGTATGTCTTCAACAAAGCCCTCCAGCCCGTCTGCATAAGCAAAGACACCCTCACGCCATGTCAAAACCGCTGAAATCACTTCCTTGAACTGATAATTCAGCACCTGTACCAGTTTATCCTGGGATACGAACCCGCTTTCCACCAGAACCACGCCAAGCCTCTTGTTCGTCTTTCTGGCAATGCCGAGGGAGTCCTCAATCTCGTCATCGGTGACGAGATTCTTCTCTTTCAACAATGCCCCCAGGGATAGTTCCGCGGCAAGGGCACCACTTATGAAAACGATGTCCCCGGCGCGAAAATAAATTTTAGTTTCGTTCCGCCCGCTGCGCACCTTCAAAATGCCGGTTTTTTTCTCCTGGTGCAAAAGACGTCCGATAGCAGAAAGAGAAAAGGTCTGGATATCCCCTGTAAGCGACATATTTTATTCGCACCCCTTAATCAGTGACCATTTGTCACTTTCCACCGTATACCTGATGTCGACCATGCATATATTTTCATCCATGCCTTTGAATGTCCATACTTTCCAGGCATGGTATATCGAGTATTCCGAGTACTTCGCATTGTTGCGCGTCAATACTGCCTTCTGAAAGTTGATGTTCTTGGAATGGACGGTCTGGCCGCTGTATTTGCGGGCCAGGTATTTCTTAATCAGGGGTGCGCATAATTTTTTTATGGTGCCTCTCAATGTCTTATGATCTATGAATTCTCCCTTGTATTTGACAAAACCTTCACTATAGCGCTTCAATTCCAGCGCATCCGGTGTCATCCATTCGCCCTTGTACTGCACATCGCCCTTAGATCCATGCATTATGTCGTCGGCCGACAGAATCGTTTCGATTTCTTCGCGGTATCGGACCATGACCCTGTCATTTTTAAACCGGCTGTCCGCAATGGCTCCAAGAACGCTTTCATACTCTTTTTTTGCCTGCAGATATTTTTTTTCCTGCCGTTGAATTGCGGCCGCATGCATGCGCGTTTCGACAGTCTTGATGTCATCGAGGCGCCTGGCTGAAGCTTCTTTACTTGCGGTGGCCGCAATGCGCTTTGCCTCAGCTTTTTTCGCGGCTTCTATGGCCGCCAGACGCTCCTGTTCCCTCTTTTTTTCGATCTTTTCAGATTCGAGCCGTGCCCGCTCTTTTTTCTTTTGTGCCTCAATTCCGGCAAGGCGTTCAGCCGCCAGCTTCTTTCTGGCTTCCTCCAGTTTCTTTTGAACGATATCCTGCTGCTGCTGTTTTACTTCGGTATCATTTATCTGCTGTTCTTGGAGCGCTTTCTGTTTTTGATCTTCCGCACGGGCCATACGCTGTTTTTCCACCAGCTTTTCCTGCATAATTTTTTCGACGAGATTCCTTTGCTGCGCCTGCTTTTTTTTCTGACGGTCATCTTCGGACGGAAAATACTTGGAATAGGCTGCTTTTAAAAACCGTTTTTCAGCATGGGGACTTTTCCACAGCAGATAATACCCTGCGCCGAGCAATCCCGCCAGCAGGAACCCTGCCAGTATGAAAAGGCTAAAACGAATTGCCGGAAAGCCCCTGAATCCTGATCGGCTGTCCCTCATATTCGAGGCCGGGACGACTGCCGACGCATCCGCGCCAAGAGGTGTCGGCGAGATCGTTTTGACCACTTGATATGATGGTGCCTCTGAAGACTGTCTCCCGGGAATCGCATGATCTGGTTCGGCACGCCTCTCCACGCCGGTCGAGGCGGCCCCCGGGGAACCCGGCATGGCGGATATATCGATTTTACGGGTCCCGCTATCACCCGCGTCCAGGGTGTCGGGCTGCAGATCTACGGTTCCGTTGTGGTAATCCTCTGTTTGCGCATGGGGCTGCATGGTCAAAACCTGGTCCAAATCCGTAAAGTCGAGACTGTCCGGCGCAACGTCCCCGGCGGAACCTTTTTCACCGGATACGTTCACAGATCCTTTTGTTGCATGCCCTGAACCGTGGGGCATGCCATTTCCAGCGGCCGGATTCAGATCCTCGGGCATCTCCTTTTGTATTCGCCTTAAATCTTCAGCCATCCGGCCTGCTGTCTGGTAGCGTACTCCCGGATCTTTGGCAAGTGCCCGGTTAAGGATGTCTACGACAGGCTGTTCAATTTTCGGGTTGTAGGTCGATGGCGGCACCGGGTCGGTGTTAGCCGTCTGGTACATAATCGCCGACAGATTTTCCCCGGTAAAGGGCAGCTTTCCGCTCAAAATCTGATAAAGCACCACCCCCAGTGAAAAGATATCGGCCCCCCCGTCCAGTTTTACACCACGGGCCTGCTCAGGAGACATGTAATAGGGTGTCCCCTTGATGATGCCGGTACGGGTCTTGGTGCTGCCCGCAGCCCGGGCGATCCCGAAATCGGTGACTTTTATTTCCCCGTTTTTGAGCAGCATGATATTGCCGGGTTTGATGTCCCTGTGAATGATTGCATGGGTATGCGCATATTCCAGCGCATCACACACTTGAGCGATGATGTCTAGGCTTTGGGAGATGGGCAATAGCTGGCCGGCTTCGCAGTATTTTTCCAGGCTGTCGCCTTCCAGGTATTCCATGGCGAGATAGGAGAGATCGAGGTCTTCACCGACATCGTATATTTTCACGATATTTTTGTGGGATAGCCGGGCTACAATTTCCGCTTCGTGATAAAAATAAGACTTGACCTTTTCGACCTTTTCTTCATCATAATCGTCTAAAAACCGGATGGTTTTGATGGCCGTCAACCTTTGGAGCTTGGGGTCACGTCCCTTGTAGACGATCCCCATGGCACCTTTTCCGATCTGCTCGACAATTTCGTACCTTCCGAGAGTCGGTTTGGCCTTGGGGGACAGTTCCTCTATTTCGGCGGTGAAATCGGCGGCAGGTGCTTCGGTACTGTCAAGTGTTGACGGCACAATACCGAAACCATCTGTTTGGGAAAAATCGGATTCCGCCGGTATGGCAACAGACCGTTTGGAAAAAAAACGCAGCCCGCCGAAAAACAGGACACTGAGCGCAAAAAGTTTCAGAAGTATCTTTATAATCAGCGTGACATCATCGCCCACCGGTAGAAACGCTTTCAAAAAATAGTCGGTGGTGTCGGCCACCAGGAGGATGGCCAGAAAAATCATGATCAGGTTGATGGCGTCGGCAATTTTACCGCCGACGTATTCTCTACGGGCCCGATTGTAGATGATGAGGGTCATCACATAAAAGACAAGACTTAAAAGCTGACCCAGCAGGTAGTCTGAACCACTCTCCATACCTTCTCCAGTACCGCCCTCACCAGAATTTGTTCGGCTGGCGGCTTCACATACAGCATTTTAATCTATATCTATCAGATGTGTTTTGTCAAAAGCAGAAAATATTTCCGGAGCAATGAGACTTTTCGGAAAGAGGCAACATGTTTTTTCAAAATTAAAATCTCCCAGTGGTTTTCCGCTTGGAGATTTCAATTTAGTCGTTGAAAAAATCAGGGTCCATGTCAACCGTCAGTGCATCCTCGCTCTTGAGCCGTTGTATCACGCCCTCGGCTTTGGGAAGTTCATATTCAAAGAAATAGCGGAACGTAAACCATTTTCCCTGATAAAAGTTCGATTCTGATTTCGACAATCTGCTTTGCATGGCTTTTTGCACACTGATGGCTTGAAGCAGCCACTGCCAGCCGATGGCCAGATAGCTGAAAAGCTCTAGGTACAGGGTTGCATCGGCCAGAAAAACGGCCGTCCCTTTTTCCGCGGCAACCCCCACAAGGTGCAGGGTGATGCTTTCTAAAGATTTCAAACTCTTATCCAGCAGCGCGGCATAGGGTTTCAACGCCTCGTGTTCCCGGGCAGCGGAAATCGCTGCGCGCACGGTCTGCCCAAAGAGTTTCAGGGCTTTGCCGTCCTTCATGATGACTTTACGCCCAAGGAGATCCATACCCTGAATACCGGTGGTTCCCTCGTGAATGGGATGAATGCGCATATCCCTGAAATGCTGTTCCACAGGAAAATCTTCACAGTATCCATAGCCGCCAAAGCATTGAATGCTTTGACTGGTCGACAGAATGCCCATTTCAGAGGAGTAGGTTTTGGCAACGGGTGTCAGCAGGTCCAGCAGTAGTTCAATTGTTTCCCGCTCCTCCCCTTTGGTCAATTTAAGCATGTCTTCATAGCGACTGCACTGCAGAAGCAGCGAAAAAGAACCCTCGACAACTGAACGCTGGAACAGCAGCATGCGTTTGACATCGGCATGTTCGACAATGGCAACCTGCTGGGACAAAGGGTCCTTGGATAAAATCGGTCGTCCCTGCGGGCGCTCCTGAGCATATGCAAGCGCGGCATAGTAAGCGGCGGAAGCGATCGAGGCAGCGGATAGGCCCACCCCGACTCTTTCCTCGTTCATCATCTGGAACATGGCCAGTTCGGTAATCGGACAGCCGCGGTATCCCATCTTGTGATATATCTGGGACACCACGATGTCGTTGAATACAGGCGTCCCTTGGCCTTCAAACCGGTATTTGGGCACGACGAACAGGGATATGCCTTTTACACCCGGCGGGCCTCCCGGAATTTTCGCCAGCATGAGATGGATGACATTGTCGACCCCGTCGTGATCCCCGGCCGAGATGAAGATTTTCTGGCCTTTAATATTGTAATACCCTTCCCCGGAAGGTTCGGCTGTGGTGGTGATGTCACTCAGGGAACTGCCGGCCTGAGGTTCTGTCAACGCCATGGTGCCCTGCCATTGACCGGACAGCATATTGGCGACATACGTATCGATCAGTTCAGGGTTTCCGAAATTGGTGATCAGGCGTGCCGCCCCGGCTGTGAGACCGGGATAAGCGCTTCCCGAATAGTTCGCAGCCGAGAACATCATGTTGCAGCAATTGGCCACAAGCAATGGAAGCTGCTCACCGTCAAACGCTTCGGGAAATGTCGAAGCAATCCAGCCTCCTTCGCCATATTGCTTCATCAGCTCCCTGACCGAGGGGTGAACCTTCACCTCACCGGCAATAAATTCAGGCGGATTCCGGTCCATCTCTTCGAACACGGGGTAGAGGAGTTTAGCGGACAGCTTCATGGCGGCATCCAGAACCATGTTGAACATTTTGCGGTTGTGCTGGGCATAGTAGTCGTGCTTGGTGAGCGCAAGCACGTCAAACACCTCGTAGATCAGAAATTTCAGGTTACGCATACTGATAAATTTTGTGCTCCTTCGTGGATATTTTTTCATACTCTTTCCTGTCGGGAACGATTCACACGACCCATCTTTCAACCGGCCATGAGTTTTCTTCTGCCACGGCGAGTAGTTTTTCACCTGTATTTACGACCACTGGGTGGCCGACCTTTGCAAGCAGCTCGATATCGTTTACACTGTCAGCAAAAAAAGATGTCTCAGCAAGCAAAACACCTAATTTGCGGCAGTATTCTTCAGCCCTTTTAATTTTCCCCTCTTTTAGTAAAAAAGGTGGGGAATATTCACCGGTAAACTTCCCATCTACTAATACGAGCTCGGTGGCAAGCAGCGCGGATACCTGCATGGCCTCTGCAATGGGTTCGGCGATATATCTGTCTGTTCCTGTAACCAGAACCGTGGGGATTCCCGCTTTAGAAAACGCGTTTATTCTCTTTTGCGCATCAGAATAGATATGCGGCCGGATACGTTCTTCGAAATGACGGCTGGCAAGGATTCGTATCTCATCAATTGTTTTCCCTGAAAATTCCCTGTATTGAAATTCAACCAATTCATCGACCGGGTATTTCCCCAGGCAGTACAGATCCCAGTAATAGTCAGCCCTGGCTAGGTCTTCTTTGGGAGCCATCCCATTATCTACAAGAAAATATTTCCATGAAACAGTGCTATCGATACCGATAATTGTATGATCCAAATCGAAAAAGACTACAGCAGGTTTTTTCTTCATTTTTATCATTTCAGCTTATTTCTATGAGAACCTCAAGGCTATACGGAACCGAAAATAAATAGAAAAGTGAAGTGGCGATAGAAGCCTACCCTATTGTTGCAAAAGCCGGAGGGCTTCAGAGTCAAGGCGTATGAGGGTGAAGTCGTAGTTTTTTACTTCAAACCCTCAGCAACACAGGATCTAAAGTTCTCCGGCTTTCCCGCAGGGTAAACAACATGGCAAAATAGACGCCATCCTTGGAATTCACCTATGGGAATATCCAGGCAATGGTTCCATTTCTACAATATTGCTTATAATTACAGGTCATTATCTATACTTTGCCAAGTTGTTTATGCAACTATGGGGCCTACTTACCGTGTCCGCCAGGCCTGGGTGCGTCTCATCAGATTTCGCGTCACAAAAAGGTGGATCAAACGTGCCCCAACATTGGTATAAAAAATCATCATGCCCATAGCGGCAGCGGGTGCGACATCACCGGCATCGTCCATATTCATCACCGCCACCGAGGCAAGGGCGGTATCCGGAGAGTAGAGAAAAATCACGGCTGAAACAGTGGTCATGGCATTGACAAACAAGTAGATCGAGATATCCAGAATTGAGGGCATGCAGACCGGCACGGTGACTTTGGCCATGAGTTTGTAAAAGGGTTGTTTGAGCGAGGAGGCGACCGCCTCAAATTCCCGATCCATCTGTTTTAACGCGGTAACAGCGGTGAGATGGGAGACCGTATAAAAGTGAGTGACCGTGCAGACAACCAGAATCACCATGGTGCCATATATTGAATTGAGCGGGTTTGCCGGATCGTTGAAAAAAAAGATATAGGCCAGGCCTAAAACCATTCCGGGTATTGCCATCGGCATCATGGCCAGAAACTGGAAACCGCTCCTGATGATCAGAAATCCTTTTATTTTTTCAACCATATAGGCCCCGGAAAAAACAACGATCGTTCCGACAAACGCGGTTAATAGAGCCAGTTGGATCGAATTGCTATAGGAAGCCCACCCACCCCCATCCATCACATTGAAATTGTAGTTTCCCAAACCGAGACTCAAATTATAAGGCCACAACTTGACGAGTGCAGCGTATTGACAAATGATGATCAAGCTCAGAATGAAAAAGGCCACCATGCTGCAGTACGACAAACAAATCGTATCAAATCTTCGATTCGGCTTGGGTTCATAAGGTACGGAGCGAGAAGAGAGCTGCGCGACCTGTTTTGATTGCACATAACGATCGATGGCAAATGCCATCATAGCCGGAATCAATAACACCACGGACACAACGGCCCCCATTTCGAAATTCTGTTGACCGATGACCTGTTTGTAGATGTCCACGGCCAGCATGTTGTATTGTCCCCCGATCACTTTGGGTAATCCGAAGTCGGTAATCACCAGATTGAAAACCACAAAGGATGCCGAAAGTAACCCGTAACGCGCACCGGGGATGGTCACAGTCCAGAATGTTTTCCAGGCACTGGCACGCAGGGAAATGGCGGCTTCATAGAGACGAGCATCAGAAATGGACAGGGCCGTGGTAATGATGATCAGCGCATGCGGGAATGTGAAAAAGATCGATCCCAGCACAATTCCTATGGGGCCGTAAATCTCGTGGCCGAACAACAACCCTTTGATCAATCCCTGATTACCAAACAGATAGACCAGCGCGATCCCAGGCAACAAGGAAGGGACAAGAATCGGAATCATGGCAATGAGCCGAAAAAGCCCCTTGAAGCGCATGGTGCTTCGATTCAACGCATAGGCAAATCCAAATGCGAGACTCACCGTAATCAATGTGGTCAGTATTGAAATAAAAAATGAATTTCCAATGGAGCGAAAAAGCGCGGGAGTGGAAAAATAAGTGATGTAGTTATCCAATCCTGTAGACTGAGAAGGACGCAAGACGATGCGTCTGAACAGCTTCGATTCATAGGTGTGCCAGTCAGTATCCGCTATACGTGTCGATCCCACGAGAAACGATCCGTTTTCGTCCAGTTGACGGAGGCGATATTCGGTTTCGCTGCGGAAGTTGAAATCAGGAAAAAAAGTGGTTGCGTACAAACGCCCGTCCGTACTGGTCACCAGCTCTTCGGGTTTGAGGAGTTTCAAGGTTTCATTGATTTGGAAAGCGGAAATCACTTCACCCCAACCATCGCCCGTATTGACTTGAAATTCAAAATTTTCCAGATCAAAAGCAGCCGTCGTGAAAGATTTTGACAGCATCGCATAAAGAGGCAGCGCCAGTGCGATCACGAGGTAGACCGCGATGACAAGCATAAACCCTGCCATCAACCGGGCATCTTTACTCGTTTTTGGGCGAATGATCGGTGCAGGGGGAATTTCTTTGGTATTAGAGATAATACTATTCATTGTATTAGTTCGTGGTAGGATCGAAAACCATGAGTCGATCTGATGGCAGTTCTATGGACATTTTTTTGCCGACTGATGTATTCATTCGGATAACGGCATTGACTGACAGATCGATGATCAGTTGAGAATTTCCCAGTTGCTCGTCACCCAAATGAATACGCCAAAACGAGCCTAAAAATTCCATGTTCTTGACCGCAACATTGAAGATATTGCCTGTTTGGGTAACCGTGGCCACAATTTCATCGCCGGGAACAATATCCTCGGGACGTATGGAAATAACAGCGCGTTTTCCAGGCGCCAACCCGTGCTTACGGCAAGCTAACGCGAGTGATCCAAGTTTGACCGATTCCGGCGTTACTACACGCCCATTCACATGATTCATCGTACCAATGAAATCAGCTACAAACAGCGTTTTCGGCTCACGATATATTTCTGTAGGAGTCCCAATCTGATCAATAACACCTTGGTTCATCACCACAATGCGATCCGCCATGGTCAGGGCTTCCTCCTGATCATGGGTCACCATGATCGTGGTCACAGCAAGCTTTCGCTGAAGGGCTTTAACCTCATGCCGCAAATAAACACGAACTTTAGCGTCAAGCGCCGACAACGGTTCATCGAGCAGTAACAAACCTGGAGAGGTGGCGATGGCTCTGGCCAAAGCGATGCGTTGCTGTTGGCCACCCGATAACTGGGAAGGGTATTTATACTCTTGTTCAGGAAGCCCCACCAATTACAGCAGCTCATCCACCCTTTTTTT
>JAFDAT010000239.1 GCA_019313725.1 Deltaproteobacteria bacterium | reverse complement strand
TGTCGCCCTGGATGCCAAGACATTTCTTTCGATGGAGGATGCCGTCAACTGGCTTGACAGGGATTAAGGGCTCGCTTAAAAATAACTTCACATTTTCAGCGCCCATCCATCCCGCTCAGCGGTGTTGCGAAAATTCGACATATGCCAGATATTTCTGCATTTTCGCGCCTTGCTGAGCGGGTGCCTGAACGCTGAAAATCTGCAAACTTATTTCTGCGCAAACCCTAAACGGAAAGCAAGTGAAACCTATCGTGAGTGTTTTATATAATATGAATATTCGACTGTTACTTGTGCCCTTGCTGATTATATTCGCGGGGTGTGCGACAACCGCCAACCTGGAAAAAAGTGCCAGCGATGAGATGACCGCGCATTTTGAGCATCAGTCCTACCAGCAGAAATTTCAATTGGAATGCAGCCAGGGTTTGCGTAATTATGTTTACCAGGGGTATCCCAGCGGCCTCACCGGCTCAGAGGTCAAATCCAGTATAAACATCGGTGAAACGTTCTGCGCCCTGTTGGACCAGGCAGAGACCATGGTCCAGACCGGTGCAGGTGAAAACACTGCTATGACCCTGGATTTGAAAAGTATTACCTTTACCTATTCATACGAGGGGACGTCTCTCTGGGCCGAAAAGGGACGAGACTTCGATGCCGTCTTTATTCTGATAAAACTGGTTGCCGATTCCGGGCCATGGTTTCGTGAATACACCTTTATTGCAGAAAAGGAGCATTTCGATTCGAAGGTGGCACGCAATTCAGTAAAATATGCTGTTGTGAACAGCGCTTTGGAGAGCATCATCTTTCAGCTTTATGAAAAACTATATCGCGATTTTTTCTAAAGGGGGCCATGTACATATTCTTAGACACGGAAACCACGGGGACGGGGTCGGATGACCGGCTGTGCCAGATAGCCTTTAAAAATGAAGACGGGCTGGTTGTAGATGAGCTGTTCAACCCCGGGATGCCCATCTCCCTGGAGGCCATGGCCGTTCACCACATCACCAACGAGATGGTCGCAGACAAACCCCCTTTTAAGGGCAGCCCTGCCTGTGAAAAACTGAAGGCGCTGCTGGGGGATGAAAAGGGTATCCTGGTTGCGCACAATGCTAAATTCGATCTGGATATGCTACGGAAGGAGGCTATTCAGGCGGAGAGAGCGATTTGTACCTACAAGCTATCTAGGCATCTGGACCAGGAAGGCAGCATCCCCCAATACAACCTTCAGTACCTGCGCTACTACCTTAAACTCGACATCGATGCGGTACCCCATTCTGCATTGGGGGACATCCTGGTTCTGGAAGGCCTTTTTCACCGAATACATGCCCGGTTCATGTCGACCGGAGAAGCTGAGGCCGTTGCTCAAATGCTGAAGATCAGCAATGGGCCGGTTCTGATCGCGCGCATGCCCTTCGGCAAACATAAGGGCCAGAAGATGGCTCAGGTTCCCACAAGCTATCTCAACTGGCTGCTGGGAACGGACATCGATGACGACCTGGCTTATACGGCTCGGTATTATCTCGGGGAAAAGTGATAAAGCAGGGGTTTAGGTAAAAGTCCGCAGGTCGAAGGAGCCTTTTGGCTCATTGCCGACTGCTCCTTTTCGTTCTTCTACCTGCCACCTTCTTGCCTTCTGATTTTCAACGGTTGACCTGAAAGGCTATTATTATGGAAAGAAGACAGCAACCCCGTAAAGTTGTGCAACACCAGGTGTATTTTATCTGTGTGAGTGCAGACGGCCGTGAATCAGCACAGGACATCGGCATGATCAGGGATATCAGTCCGGGTGGTATGCTGCTGGTAACCACCGCTCCCATCAATACAACCGAACTCAGAATTATCGCCGCGACAGCCGACGATCAGAGGGTTGAGACAAGCGGCAGCATTATCTATTCCATGCAGGTTGGTGAAGGGGAATTCAATACCGGTATTTTTTTTCAAAGTTCTTCAAAAGAGGCGGCCCGATTCGTGGAGCAGATCATGCTTGTGCACGATGAGAACGGATGATCCGTTGCCTGTTTTGCCGGGTCGCGGGCAGACCCGGGCCGAAATATTCAACCCATCTGCAGAAAGGGGATTCAATTTGGCTACTTTTTTTATGTTTGGTAAATACAACGCTGAAGCAATCGAAACCATCAGCATCAGCAGAACCGAGCAGGCGATGGAGACCGTCAGACAGCTCGGTGGGGAAGTCAATGGCATGTACGCATTGCTCGGAGAATACGATCTTTTGTTTTGCATCGAATTGCCCGACGTGGAGCTGGCCATGAAGGCCTCGGTGGCTTTGACAAAATTGACCGGCATATCGTTCAATTCGTGCCCTGCCATCAAGGTGGAGACGTTCGACCGTTTGACGACTAAATAATCCCGGGTTTCACAGCTTGTCCCGTAACCGGCTTTGGCAGGGTTAAAACCCTGCGCTACATAGGCGTGCATGTTGTCGGTCGAAATAACATATGAACAATCAGAGTGTTGCCAATGTAGGCCAGGGCTTCAGCCCTGAAAAAAATATGTCATCACTGCGAATCAAGTGTTATTGGACATGGGGAATTCTTGTTGGAAATTGGGCATTCACGCTATGGATTTGTGAAAACAAAAGGCAAGTCCGGCTGCCAGTAAAGCCTGTAGGCCCGGCACTTTTTTCTCCACCGGCAGCGCTTGCAGACGGCAATGTGCTTTTTTGATCGGCCTTTGCTTCTGACGCAGACGATATAAGGGTCGGCGTGGTAAATTTTTTCAGTGCACAGTTCCGGCATATTTGACTGATTCCGCTCTAACACCGCCGATGGCGGCCTGACCAAAGTGTGATGATACCAGCTCCTACAGGCTTTGCATATTATGTCCGATCGCTATGTATGGCAAGTATCAATTGTAAATATTTACATAACGAATTCATTCCAAAAAATAATTATGCCCTGTCCGGTAAACACCATGAAATTTACTTGAGCGACCCCCGCAAAGTAAAACCGGAAAAACTAAAAAAAATTCTCCGTCAGCCAATCAGAAAGACATAAATACCTTGCTATATTTATTCAAATTTAAGAATATACATCCTGCATTGTCTAAAATAACGGGGTTAAACCATAAGGGGTGTTATGAATAAAAAATTATTTATTATCGGTATCGGGTTTGTTGTTGCTCTATTGCTGTGGTTGGGGTTTTCAATTTTTCCAGAGTGGTTGTGGTTTGAAAATTTGGGATTTTCGCCCGTTCTCTGGACCATGCTGTTGAGTAAATTCGGATTTGGATTTGTGGTGTGGGTGTTTTTGGCCCTAATTATCGGCATCAATATTTACGTTGCCAATCGCTTAAATCCACGCATTGAGACAGGGGGGGATTTTAAATTTGCCGACGATTATGTTTCCCAATTTGGTCTTTCCACGGCAAAGCTTAAAACCCTGGTGACTGCTTTTATTCTGTTTCTCACCTTTTTTATTGCTTCAAAGGGCTCCACTCAATGGGATTTGCTCTTGCGCTATTTGTATCAGCAGCCTTTTGGCAGCACCGACCCTGTTTTTAACCGGGACATCGGATTTTATTTATTCTCGCTGCCTTTTTACAGTTTCATCCAAAACGGATTGCTTGTTCTTTTTGTCGTGGCTGCATTGGCCACAATGGGCTGGTATCTGAAAAATGGTGCCCTGAAAATAGAGGGTGACTTCAGTCGTGTCCAGGATGCCCCACCTGCTTTTCCTAAAATCACCCTTGCGGAAAACGTTAAAAAGCATCTTGTTTTTCTGGGTGGAATCGTTGCGCTGCTACTGGCCTGGGCTTATCGGCTGAAAATGTTTGGACTTTTATATTCAACCCAGGGACCGGCTTTCGGCGCCAGCTATACCGATGTTCATATCAAAATCCTAACCTACAAGGTAATCATCCTTGTCTCGATAGGATTTGCTGCAGTCCTTTTTATCAACGCGTTTAAATTCAGGGTAAAAATAATCTGGATTAGCGCGGTGATTTGGATAGGAGTGATTTTGGTGCTGGGAACGGGGTTCCCTATCCTGGTCCAAAAATTTATAGTCGAACCCAATGAACTGGCCAAAGAATCCCCCTACATCGCCCACAATATCGATAATACCCGCAAGGCCTACAACCTGGATAAAATCAAAGTAGTCAATTTTGAAGTGAAGGACCAGCTCAGTGCTCAGGACCTCAAGCAGCATGACGTAACGATCCAAAATATCAGAATCTGGGACGAGCGTCCGCTGCTTCAAACCTACCGGCAGATTCAAGCCATAAGGCTGTATTATGATTTTAACAATGTCGACGTCGATCGATATCTCGTCGACAAGCAGTATCGCCAGATCATGCTGGCCGCCCGGGAGCTGGTGGTCAACAAGCTGCCTCCCCAGGCCAATACCTGGGTCAACAGACACCTCACCTATACCCATGGCTACGGGCTGGCTGCAAGCCCGGTCAACGAAGTGACCAGCGAGGGACTGCCCCACCTTTTTATAAAAGACCTGCCGCCTTCCTTTGAACCGGACCTGAAGGTTGTGCGTCCCGAGATCTATTATGGTGAAAAAACAGATGAATATGTGCTGGTAAAGACAAAAGCCCGGGAATTTGATTATCCCAAGGGAGATAAAAATGTTTATACCACCTACCAGGGCAGGGGTGGTATTCATATCAAATCATTTTTCAGAAGGCTATTGTTTGCCATTGAGTTTTTGGATCCCCAGATACTGTTTACCACATACTTAAACCCGGAGAGCCGCATTATGTTTAAGCGGCGGATCAGCCGGCGGACAAATTCGATTGCCCCCTTTTTAGACTATGACAGTGATCCCTATCTGGTTGTTTCCAACGGAAAACTCTACTGGATTCAAGACGCCTATACGACCTCCGCGATGTATCCTTATTCGCAACGATCTCACGGCATTTTAAAGAAAAGACGACTTAACTACATCCGCAATTCCGTCAAGGTGACCATCGATGCTTATAACGGGGATGTGGTTTTCTACATGATTGATGAAAAAGACCCCATCGTCAAAACCTATGCACGGGCCTTCCCGGATCTGTTTAAGCCTTTCAAGGAAATGCCCGCAGATCTAAAAGAACATATCCGCTACCCCAAGGATCTCTTTAAAATTCAAATGGAAACTTACACGAAATACCACATGGAAGATGTTCAAGTGTTCTACAACCAGGAAGACCTCTGGCAAATTCCGGATGAGGTCTATGGGGAGCGCCGTCAGAAAATGGAACCTTACTACATCATTATCAAGTTGCCTGAAGATCAAAAGGAAGAATTTTTTCTGATGACCCCTTTTACCCCTTCCAGGAAAGATAACATGATCGGCTGGCTGGCGGCCCGATGTGATTTACCCAACTACGGTAATCTGCTGGTCTATAAGCTGCCCAAGGAAAAACTGGTTTATGGACCGATGCAGATTGAAGCCAGGGTGGATCAGCAAACGGAAATTTCCCGTGAATTAAGCCTATGGGGGCAAAGAGGTTCCCGAGTCATCCGGGGCAATCTATTGGCTATTCCGGTTGGTGAGACCTTTATCTATGTGGAGCCGGTATATCTGGAAGCCATCCAGGAAGAGAACCAAATGCCCCCAACCGACACCTCTCAGTCCGGCGGTGGCGCCAAGCCCCAGCGAACAGGCGCACGCGAGGATCCCCAGATGGAAGTGGCAAGGGCCGCTTCTCTGCCGGAACTTAAAAGAGTGATTGTCGCTTTTGGCAATCGCCTGATTATGGAGAAAAATCTGGACAAGGCCTTGAGCAGTATCCTAGACGTTGGAATATCCCCGAAACAACTGGCTTCCCAGAT
>JAFDAT010000238.1 GCA_019313725.1 Deltaproteobacteria bacterium | reverse complement strand
TGAAATCTAATAATATTTTCCCTATTATATATAAATTCGCCTGGAGCGAATTTATGAAACACGTCGCTGCATTGAATGATCCTCCCGAAGGGGGGAATCCAGCAACCAGCATCAAGTATCTCAGCATACACCATAGGGGTATTTTCCATGACATCCATCGCCTGTCCGGGATTCCAAGCCGCCGGAGTTCACGCCGGTCTGAAAAATAACGGGGCAAAAGACCTGGGATTGATCTTCTCCGACGTACCGGCTCATGTGGCCGGCGTATTTACCACCAACCGGGTGAAGGCAGCGCCGGTACTGCTTGACATGGAACGGGTCAAAACCGGCAGGTGTCGCGCCATCCTGGTGAACAGCCGCAATGCCAACTGCTGCACCGGGGATCGGGGTATGCAGGATGCGCTCGCCATGGGCCGGGCTGTATCTGAAGCCCTGGGACTTGATGAGAACGATGTCCTGGTGGCATCTACCGGCGTCATCGGCACCCCGCTGCCCATCGAAAAAATTGAATCGGCCGTGCCCGATCTTGCCCGGTCGCTCACGCCACAGGGATTCATGGATTGTTCCCGGGCCATCATGACCACCGATACCGTCCCCAAACTCGTTCATCGCCAGGGAGCGCTGGACGGCAAAAACTTCCATGTCACCGGCCTGGCCAAGGGGTCCGGGATGATCGCACCGAACATGGCCACCATGCTGTGTTTTGTATGCACCGATATCCAGGCCGAACCTGTTATACTCAGATCAATGCTGCTGAAGTCCGTCCAAAACTCCCTGAACAGCATCATTATCGACGGCGATACCAGCACCAACGACACGACACTCGTCCTGGCCAATGGCCTGTCCGGCATATCCCTTGCTGACAGCGGTTGCCCGCAGGCATTTCAGACGGTGCTGGATGAGGTCCTGATCACCCTTGCCCGGGAATTGGTCAGGGACGCCGAAGGTGCGACAAAGATGGTCAAAGTGAGCGTCAAAGGTGCCATGACCCCCGAAGATGCCCGGGCAGTGGCTGAAACCGTAGCCAATTCTCCCCTGGTCAAAACGGCAATTTTTGGTGAAGATGCCAACTGGGGAAGAATAGCCGCAGCTACAGGAAGGGCCGGCATCCTGATGGATCCTGGCAGCCTGGACATCTTTTTTGATGATGTCCAGATGGTTTCCAACGGCTTGAGCTGTGGCGCTCAAACGGAATCAGCCGCCACCGCCGTACTCAAACAGGCTGAATTTTCCATCACCATCGACCTCAATGCGGGCAGTGAGGAGGCCTCCGTATTGACCTGCGACTTTTCCATCGATTACGTGAAAATCAACGCCGACTACCGCTCATAATTGTTTCAAGCCTGAAGTATAAGAACCTTCAGGCTTGAAACAATTATTGAACGCAGCTTCGCTGCTACTATATATCAACCTTTGTGTACTTTGTGTCTTTGTGGTTTCCCTATAGGAATCCCTTATGGAACGTGTAAGACTTCAAAAATTTCTCTCCATGGCCGGATTCTGTTCGCGGCGCAAAGGTGAAGTTTACATCACCAGGGGCAAAGTCACGGTCAACGGCCGCACGGTTACCGAACTCGGGACCAAAATCGATCCCCTGAATGACCGTGTCGAGGTCGACGGGCAGAAGCTGCGCTACCAGGAAGATTTTATCTATATCGCCCTTAACAAACCCAAAGGTTACATCACCTCCTGTGAGCAGAACGACGAACCGATTGTCCTCGACCTCATCGACATACCCCAGCGCATCTACCCGGTCGGCCGCCTGGACAAGGAATCAACCGGGCTCCTCCTGCTGACCAACGACGGAGAGCTTCATCACCGGCTGCTCCACCCTTCATTTGATCACGAAAAGGAGTATATCGTTACCACGGCCCTGCCAATATCTGCCAAAGCCCTTGCCGGCATGCAGGCCGGCATGTTCATTCAGGGGGAAAAAACCAGGCCGGCAAAAATTAAACAATTCTCGAGCCACCGCTTCATGATTCAGCTCAAAGAAGGTAAAAACAGGCAGATTCGCCGGATGGTCAGAAAACTACGCAACCATGTCACCCGTCTGAAAAGGGTCAGGGTCGCGGGTATACACTTGGGCGACCTGCCTGAAGGATCCTGGCGCCGCCTCACCAAAAAGGAAGTAAAATCGCTTAAAAACTGAAAATTTCTTTGACAAAGAATAACCTTACACCACCAGATGCTGCGTGGTGATGTAAGCGAACACCATGTTTCATGCGCCCTCGCAGGCAGGCAAGCATGAAATTTATTAAAGTTTTTCCGAAATCCGCTGATAATAGCAACAGAGCGCCTGAAAAGGAAAACTTTTGCATAAAATGACCTATAAACAATTTGTCCTGTTTCTACTGGTCTTGATGGCCATTTCCAATGCCGGCCCGGTATACGCCGACAGCAGTATCGCCGCCAACGGTCAACCCGCGCATGCCCGTGTCAATTTTAAAATTGTGATCGCGCCGGGTCTTGTCTTGAACATG
Source organism: Deltaproteobacteria bacterium (assembly GCA_019313725.1). Classification (GTDB taxonomy): domain Bacteria; phylum Desulfobacterota; class Desulfobacteria; order Desulfobacterales; family B30-G6; genus JAJDNW01. The sequence goes on along the minus strand of JAFDAT010000238.1, from coordinate 3,299 downwards.
GATCAGCTTTCAACGGACAATCAGATGACAACCTCTTCAGCAATCAACCCAAACAATCCATCGGCACCCGTTGAAAATAACACTTTTCCGCCTCTGAACAGCCCATCCGTGGGTCAATATGTGCTTACCGACGCGCCGGAAACCAAAAGCATGGATTCCCGCCATAACGGTATTGGGTATCTTATTCTCTGCGCCCCTTAGAAAATCACATCCTCAACGGAATCAACACCTTGACAAGCCAACCACAATATTGCTATTTAGAGCACCATATTTTGTGCCTCCGCTTGAGCCATATACAAGATATGCGGAATCCAAGCTAACGAACTTAATTGACAACCACCTCCATTTAACTGGATTTATGAGACATTTTTTTTCACAAAACCTTATTCTCATAACCCTTTGCGTGTTGCTCATCCCCCTTTTTCCCGCCGTGACGTTGTCACAGGACCTCTCCTCTGAAAACGACGCCGGTACAAATTCAACCCCCCAGGCCCCGGAAATTTATGTTGACCAGGTGATTGATGCAGAAAGCCTGGCCAAACAAATCGAGGCCGAAAAAAAAAGGGATAGGGTCATTGCCCCTGGATGGAACCCCGGTTCCCTGGGGGTCACCTATCGGTACTATAACAATGACATAGATGACCGGGCTGAATTTACGGAACATGGTGTCGAACTGCGCTGGCGCCAGGAAACCCAGGAGCATGGCTCCTATGAAATTCAAATAGACGGGCTCACCTCGGAGGGATATGATGCATTCCGGGAACCCAACGGCCACAGAATACAGGTCCGCCAGAATAATTATGTCATCAACACTGAACTGCAACTGGATTCCGATTTCATCAATTACAGAAGTGTCGCGCCCCGGTTGATAACCGAGAGTTATCGTTTCAGGCTGCCGTCGACCATATTACAGGGCATGGGCAACAGGATCTACAGTAAGGATACCACCTTTTTTCTGAACTTTGGAGAAATCGGCAGATATGAAGGTGTGGCTGCCAGGGCCTATGAAGCCACCCAGGGCAATCTCCAGGGCATGGGTATGGAGCACCGTCTCAACAACCAGTTGGATTTCGCACTTCAATTCTGGAATACCCAGGACCCGGAGATAGGGTACACCCATCAAAGCCTGTCTGGTACCGTCCAGTACCAGCTGAATCCGTACGCGCAGAATCATCAGCTGCATCTGTTGAGCGACAGTAACGGTAAGACCGGTCTCTGGTACGATGCCTATCTGAGAATCGGCAGGTGGACCCACCGTGCCGGCACACAATACATTCCCCCCGATCTTTTGTGGACCGATGTTACCATCAACAACGACAGGAAAGGTATTTATTGGCGGGGCGATAGAAATTCGTTCCGGTGGTTGTGGAGCCTGGGTAGCGAAATCTCGAAAAACAATCTGGATGATGATCCCGGCATTCCCGGCTACATCACGACAGCCTCTTTTGCCAATGTCACCTGGCAATTCCGACGCAACACCCAGTTTGGCGGCAGCGTCAATATGCAGTCCAACACGGCTGACTCCGGCACGGCCGATAATAACAATTACAAACACACCTACAAGGCTTTTGCCAGCCATCTGTTTCCCTTCGGCAGAACCCGTCTTCAGCCGCAGATTGATATATGGGATACATACCCCGAACGAAAAGAGCGCCACGGCCTGCGCTGGGATCAGGATTGGGCCTTAAAATTATTTGACAGACTGAATTCCAACACCCAGTACTACACATCCGACCGCCGGGAAGACGATTTTAACTTCCAAATTTACCTTGAAAAATACCTGTTCCGGAACCTGAGAACCAGCGGCTCCTTCCAGCAGTTTTATACGCGGTTCGACGATGTGGGCGTGACCAAGGTTTCCAGCTTCTCACTGGGATTGGGGTGGCAGTTCTTAAACAACTGGCTGATGAGCCTGAACGCGGATTATAACACCGGCAGCTTCGACCCCGATGATGGATCGGAAGCCAAAATCAAGGGCACCAGAATCCTGTTCTCGATCAATTACAACATCGACATGGGAACCAGGCCCTCATTATATGGAGTCGATACGGGCGAACCCGGAAGGGGCAGAGTCGTAGGTCGGGTTTTCCTGGATGAGAATAGAAACGGTCATTTCGATCTGGGCGAGGAAGCTTTGGCCAACATTACCGTTTACCTGGATGGTCGTTTTACCACGGAAACCGGCCCCAATGGCGGGTTTGAATTCTGGCCGGTGGCATCCGGAGAGCATTTTATCACCATCGCTCTGCAGGATGTCCCCCTGCCCTGGAGCTTGATGGATGAAGCCCCCCAGCGCATTGTGGTACCGGTAAGGGGGGAAGCGGAATTCAACGTTGCACTGGTACGCATCAACGAATGATGAAAAATACAATGAAACCTCCCCGCGGCAAGCCGCGGAGTATCATCCTATTGGGCTTTATAATCCGAATCGAAATCGGGATCGCTATCGAAATCGAAACAATATGACAATTTGGCCCTAAAATCTGAACGTTTGCACCCCTTGATAGCGCATGTTGCGCGGCACATAAAAAGACCAATGACCTCAGTTATCACCCGGAAATCGATTCCGATACCGATTTCGATAGCGATTTCGATGAAATGAATGCCTAATCGTTGCATGCGACGCAGGCAGATCGCGTCTCTGAACATAAGCGTTAGTAGTAAAAATATTAATGTATCTGGTTGCGTCGTATCTACTCGATCGAGATTTCGATTCTTGCCGCCGCCCCCTCCCATTCGATCAAGCCTTTCAAGAAAATGGGGAAAACCAGTTCGCTCATCTTTTCAATGCCGGACAGCCTGGAATCCACTCCGAGTTGAATATCCCTGGTTTCACCGGGAAGTACCGGAAACGGCACGATCATCAGTTCGGCGGATTTGCCGTTTGAATCCGTTACCGCCAGGATTCCAAAGGGGCGGGCATGGGCATTGCCCCTGTTCTTCAGACTCAACATCGCCAGGGGTTCTGCCCCATCCGCGTTGATCCTTTTAGCACCTTCCAGCACCAGGTCCGGTGCGGCATCACCTACCGTTACATATACAATGACTGCGATGGAGCCTGTAATCGGTACACTGAGATTCCCCATCTGCATGCTGTCAAATGTCCCGGGCGCCGGCGCCACCACAATGGCAAATTTACACCATCCATTCTGAATGTCATCGGGCACGTGAACCTCGAACCGGTAACGCTTGGTCTTACCCGGGGCCAGTTGCAGCTTTGTCCGTTCCAGACGTGTCCACGGCCGGCACGATCCCGAGGCCAGCGCCTTGTCCTGGGGGTGGATAATGCCGCCTCCCTG
>JAFDAT010000237.1 GCA_019313725.1 Deltaproteobacteria bacterium | reverse complement strand
GATGCATTGAAAATGGCTGCACCGGGATCACTGTTGATAGAGACCACGAATCCCGCACCACGCATGCCGGAAAGGTGCTGCACGGCACCCGAAACACCGCAGGCTATGTAGAGTGCCGGCGATACCGTGGCGCCGGTAATGCCGACCTGCCGGCTGTATTCCATCCAGCCGGCATCAATGATCGGTCGCGAACCACACATTACCGATTGGGGAAACTGCCGGGCCAGGCGCTGGATCAGATCCAGATTTTCCTCCTCCCCGATCCCTCTCCCAGCGGCGACAAGCACTTTTGCTTCGGACAGGTCGATGCCTTCCGAAAGCGCCGGTTTCACGGTCAGGCTTCCAAATTTTGGATCCGCGACAACAGCCTTATGCATATCGACCGCGGCTTCGGCACTTCCTGAAGGTTCGGAAGGTTTGAAAGAACCGGGCTGCAGAGTCAACAGGGTTGTGTCCGTCATCGGCTTGAGTTCCGCCTGTACTTTACCGCCGTAAATGGACCGAGAAAATCGGATGCCGCCGTTCCCGCAACGGATTCCCTCTACAGCGGCAATACATGCGGCAGATAATCGCAAAGCCAGTCCCGGAGCATAATCCGACCCCTGGGATGAATGCGCGATACACACGAATGACGGTTCCAAGCCGGTCAGAATACCGGTCAATACATGCGTGTAAAGTTCAGCATTGTAGTCCCTAAGCCGGGGATCGGATACAGCCGTAACCGGAATCCCCCAGGTTGCAGAAAACTGCTGCGCACATGCCTCGATTTCATCACCCAGAATGACGGCCCCGATTTCGGCAGGGTGGGCTTGCCGGATCTTTTCCGCAAGTGTCACCAGTTCATAGGTGGCCGGCCGGATCTCCCCCCGGGCATGTTCCACAATGATGACAATCGGACCTTCCATCAATTCCCTTTATTGTGCTTACCAAAAGTATGTGCCTCGTTAGCCATTGCATACATTCCAAATGAGAAGATATCAACCGCTCCCTGTCGCCCCGGCTATCACGCAATCAGAGAACGCTCCTTAAGTATGACCAGCAACTGTTCGGCCTTTTTCGCAGCAGTTCCTGATAGAAAAACGGCGTCCCTCGTCTTCTCGGGCAAGGCCACTCCGGCCAGTTTCTGGGGCCATGAAGCCGGGTCGGACGCATCTGCAGCCACGACCGCCAACTCCCGGTTGTTGGCACGCAACAGCTTTGAAAGCGCAGGGTATCGAGGGGTGTTGATTCCGGTCTGTATGGTGAGCAGGGCCGGAAGTTTTATATCCCCGACCTCCCGACAGCCGCCTTCCACTTCGCGTTCCACATAGATCTTTTTGGCATCCGCTGACAACTTTGTGTACACAGTGCTGGTCATGCAGGCGATGTCGAGATGGGCTGCCACGATAGGTCCGACCTGTCCCTGCATCAGATCTTCGGACATGGCCCCGGCCAGAATAAGATCATACTGTTTTTCTTTTGCATAGGCCGCAATAGCGCCGGCAGTCATAAAGGCATCCACGTATCCGCTCTCCGCGGTCAGGATATGGGCACCGTTATCGGCCCCCATGCCCATGGCCCGGCGGACAACGGCCTCCGCCCGCTCCGGCCCCACGGTGATGACGTCGACAACGGTACCCGGAAGTGCTTCTTTGATAAGAACGGCTTCTTCAACGGCGCACTCATCAAACCGGTTCATGCGGTACTCGGGCGACCCGTCGATCTGAACCCAGCCGGTTTCCTCGTCAATGCTGATCGGCGCCTCGGACTCGGGCACCTGTTTTACACACACAAGTATCTTCATTCTTGGATCATCACCCAATTCGTTAAAGTTTTAAAATAAACTAGGCTTACCCTTTTGTTGGTGTACTCCAATAGGGTCCAAGGATTCAAGGATTCCAGGGGCCAAGTGATAGATCAGCCTTTAGCTCGTAGCTGATAACATGCCATGAGCTTTGAGCTGACAGCTATGACCAACCCATTGACCCCTCAGGCCCTCTTCTCCAACCCCTATGAACAGAAATAAATTTCTATTCTATGATCGAATACAAAGGGATATGAACAAACATGGCCATTGCATCCCTTAACGATCTTTCCCGGATTGAAATTTATTTCTACCAGTCGTAATCTTCCCGTTCAATAATCGTGGCCACTCCCTGGCCGCCGCCGACACAGGCATTGGCGCAGCCGTAGCGCCCGCCTTTTTCATTGAGGATACGCGCGAGCGTTCCCGTGAGACGTGCCCCGGTGGCACCCAGTGGATGGCCGATGGCGGTCCCGCCGCCCATGACATTGACCGTTTCGGGGTCGAGTCCCAGGGCCTTGATGCAGTTCAGAGCTACAATACAGAAGGCTTCGTTAATCTCCCAGAAATCGATGTCGGAAGCTTTCAAACCAGCCTTCTCCAGCGCTTTCTTAGAAGCGGGGACCGGGCCTTCACCCATGATGGTGGGATCCACACCGGCAAAACCGATGGAACGTATGGTTGCCAGGGGCTTGATCCCCTTCTTTTTAGCCGTCTCCTTGGACATCAGAATCATGGAGGTTGCCGCGGCATTCAGGGGTGAAGAGATACCGGCCGTGATCACGCCGTCCTTCTTGAATGCCGGCCGCAACTGGGAAATACCCTCCAGGGTCGTCTCCGCCCTGACCGCCTGGTCCCTGTCGACGGTCATGACGGAACCGTCGGCCTGTTCAGCCTCGATGGGCAGTATTTCACCTTTGAAAAAACCCGCTTCCTGGGCTTTTGCCGCCAGCTGATGGGAGCGAACGCCCCACTTGTCCATGTCTTCCTTGGTAAAATCGTTCTGGGCAAACAGCTTCTCCGCAGTCAAGCCCATATTCATGCTGGTCATCATGTCCCAGTGCTGATAGGCGGGGTCCATGAACAGGCTCATGTTGGGAACAATGGCGCCCCTGTCGATCAGGGGGCCGCCCATGGGAACCCGGGTCATGTGCTCCATGCCGCCCACCATGACGATATCGGCAAAATCCATGGCGATCTCCATGAAACCGATATGAATCCCTGCCATGGCGGAACCGCACTGCTGATCCACCGATTTGGCCGCAATGGTTTCCGGCAGATTGGCCAGGAATATAGGATAGCGGCCGCCGAAGGAAAACTGTTCGGATACACCCGTGGCGCAGCCCACGATAAAATCATCAATCTCTTTGGCATCGATCCCGGTTTTTTCGATCACTTCCGGCAGCAGCTTTCCCAGAAGCTCATCCGACCGCATCTTGCAGAACCAGTCCCTGGCGGGATCATTGGGCCTCGACCTGGATTGGGCTGTTCTCAGATATCCGGCAATTACGACTTCTTTCATAACAATACCTCCTAATTTGGTATCTAGTTTTTTGTGTGTTGTGTTTGGTTCGTACTGTGAGTTAACTGCCTTTTAGCTACCAAACACGAAATCCCAAACACAAAACACTTATTCTTTATTGTTTATTCCTTACAATCTCGACCAATCCATTTATTTACTGTAAAACGTTTTTCCCGAACCAACCATCGCCTTGATCATACCGGCCGGTTTGAAATGCACCCCGTAGGTCTTTTCCAGTTCCACCAGCTTGGCATGGACATTATCGAGGCCCCACTTGTCGGCATAGCGCAGGATGCCGCCGCGGTACGGCGGAAACCCGGTTCCGTAAATCATGGCCAGGTCCATGTCCTGGGGCCGATCACAGATGCCGGCCTCCATCATGTAGGCTGCCTCGTTGATAGCATTTGCCAGCATCAGGTCGACAATTTCCTGTTCTGACAGCTCCTTGGGCAATATGCCATTTTCCTCGAAATATTGCTGAACAACGGCAGTCACCTTGGGATTGGGAACCGGTACGTCGCCGCTGTAGTCCATGTAACCGGCCCCGGTTTTACGGCCATAGCATCCGGTCTGATAGATCAGTTCCGTCAGAGGATGGACTTTATAACGTTCCCCCAATTTTTTTTCAAAGGTCTTGTTGACATGGTAGTTGATGTCGATGCCGGTCAGGTCGGCAAGGGTCGACGGCCCCATGGGCATACCGAAATTGATCATGGCCTGCTCTATGGCGGCGCCGTTCACACCGTCCGCACTGAGGTACACGGCCCCGCCCATCAAGCCGCCCAGCTGCCGGGAAACATAAAATCCCGGCCCGTCATTGACCACGATGGGAACCTTTTTGATCGCCCGGGCAAACGCCACACTGGTGGACAGAGCCGTGTCCGAGGTCTTTTCGGCACAGATGATCTCCAGCAGCTGCATACGGTGTGCCGGATTGAAAAAGTGCAGACCGATCATGCGGCCCGGGTCTGCGAGAATTGCAGCCATTTCCGAAATGGGCAGTGCGGATGTGTTGGTTGCAAAAACGGTGTGCGCCGGGCATATGCCTTCGAGCTGTTTCCAGATATCCTGCTTGACCTGCATGTCTTCCAGAACGGCTTCTATGACGAGATCCACATCGCCCAGTTGTTTCAGGTCCGTGGTCGTCTGGAGCTGGTTTTCCAGCATCGCATCCAGGTCCTGCTGTTTCATTTTTCTCTTCTTGATGGGATAGGCAAACGTTTTTTTCACCGCACCCACACCCTTTTCCAGGGCAGTTTGGTTGATGTCCCAGAGAACGGTCTGATATCCGCCTTTCAACAGCAGACTAACGATACCCGAACCCATGACGCCGCCGCCCAGCATGGCCACTTTTTTGATTGGAGCCGGTTCGACATCCTTGATCCGGAGAAGTCTCCCGGCAGCCCTTGTGTTCAAAAATATGCCGATGAGATTTTTAGCCACATCCGACACGGCGCAGTCAACAAACAGCTCCACTTCGCGATCGAGATCGGTGTCGATGTCAAAACTCAGCCCCTTGTCAATCGCCTCAACAGCCTTCATGGGGGCAATGTACCCCTTGGACTGGGCTGCGGTCATGGCCTTGGTAAAGCCCATCATGGTCTTTTTTTCGGCAGCACTGGGAATCCAGTGGTATTGGTTGCGGGTCATCCTGGCCTTGATGTTCAGCTCTCCCGTCACAAAACGGCGTGCGGCAGCCACAGCTTTTTCGACCAGCTTCCCGGCATCGACAACCTTGTCCACGAGACCCCGCTGGTGGGCTTTCTCTGCCTTGATGGGCCGCCCGATGGTGATCATTTCCAGGGCATAGCGCAGGCCGACCAGACGGGGAAGCCGCTGGGTTCCGCCGCCGCCCGGAATCAGGCCGATCTGAACTTCGGGCTGTCCCAGGTTGACGCCTCTTGCGGCAACCCTGTAATGGCAGGCCATGGCAATCTCCAGACCACCGCCGAGGCAGTTGCCGTTGATGGCCGCGACCACCGGCTTTTTCCCGATCTCGATGCTGCTGAGGAACCGCGTACCTTCAAGGGCGGGTCCGAGGAGATCGTCCCGGGTCTCGATACCCAGGATCTGGGTAATATCGGCACCAGCGATAAAATTTTTCCCGGTCCCGGTGAGAACGATGGCCTGGATGGCATCGTCTGCGTAAGCCTCCGAAATTGCCTGGGCCAATTCCTCGACAAAATGCTGGGAGAGTTGATTGACCGGCGGGTTGTTCATGGTGAACACCCCGACCCCCTCTTTGACCTCCACTGCGATGGTTTTAAAATCCGTTTTCATGCTTAACTCCTTTGCAGGTTAGTTTGCTGCGCTCACCACTAAAAATCAAGCAGGCTTTTAGCCTCTTTTACAGAAACTATCTACTCACTGGTTATCTTAGACTTTTTACTTGACAATATGCATATGAGAACTACTCTGAACATAGATGACAAAATTTTGAAAAAGGCATCACAACTGACCGGCGTTAGGGAGAAAACCTCCTTGGTGCGACTT
>JAFDAT010000236.1 GCA_019313725.1 Deltaproteobacteria bacterium | reverse complement strand
CGATTGGTTTGCAGGGAATTGGGACGCACGTTGGAGGAAACGCCTTTTTCACAAATTATCAGCAGGGAAGTCCGTGAAAAGATGGGCAAAATCACCCTGACCACGGCCACGGATGGTAACCATGGCCGGGGGATTGCCTGGGCAGCGGAACAATTGGGCCAGAAGGCGGTGATTTACATGCCCAAAGGTTCTGCAGACTCCCGTGTCGCCAATATCCGTGCCCATGGCGCTGAAGTCAGGGTAACCGACCTCAATTTCGACGACACGGTGAAACTTGCCCGCCGGACCGGCGAGAAAAACAGCTGGCACATCGTCCAGGACACGGCCTGGGAAGGTTACACGGACATCCCCTTGTGGGTCATGCAGGGTTATCTGACCATGTGCGCAGAAGCCGCAGAACAATTACAGGCCCGGAATACGCTGCCTACGCATATCTTCATCCAGGCCGGTGTGGGCACTCTGGCCGGTTCGGTGGTGGGTTACCTGTCGCAAGTCTATAACCAATCCCGGCCCGAATTCATCGTCATGGAACCCCGGCAGGCCGCCTGTATTTTTGCTTCGGTTGCCGCAGGCGACGGCAGGCCCCATGCCGTAAAAGGTGACCTGAACACCATCATGGCCGGCCTGGCCTGTGGGGATCCCAATCCCATGTCATGGGAAATTTTACGTGATATTCCCTGCGGCTACGTCAGCTGTGATGATTTTGTCGCGGCCAACGGCATCCGCATCCTGGCCAACCCCCTGCCCGGCGACCCAATGGTTGAATCCGGCGAATCCGGCTCCGTCGGGCCCGGCCTGCTCGACCTACTGGTGAATCATCCTGATTATGCGGATTTTAAAACCCGGCTGGAAATCGGCCCGGATTCCTCCATCCTCTTTTTCAACACCGAAGGGGCCACGGACCCCGGCAATTATCGCAACATCCTCTGGCATGGGAAGTACCCTACTCCTGATTAAGCGTATCAAGTTTCTTGAATGGAAGGATATATAGGCATTCACCAACCCTTCCGCTCACAGACCTAATCATCGTGGCAGTCATGACAGCCGGCCGGTTCGTTCCTGTAGGTTCGGGTCAGGCCATGGCACCGGTTGCAGGTGGCTATGAAGCTCTCACGATCGTTGTGGCCATCGATTACCCCATGCGGCCACCCCGATCCAATGGGTGACTTGCTGCCGGTTTCGCCGAAGTGGCACTGGTAGCACCGGACAGCGAGGTCATGGCAGTCAGCACAATCCTGCTGAGGCTGATTTCCGTGGTAATCGGGCAGGGAACTGTCCAGCCAGGCCTGACCCACCACGTGGGTTTCTATTTCGTGGCAGTTGTGACAGATACCCGGGCCGGTTTCAAAGGAACGCCCGACTTCATGGCAGGGATCCGTTGGCCTTTACGTCGGTACCGTGAAATTGTGGTTCGTTTAGAAACTGCGTATTGTACCAGGGTTCAGGGTGCATCCCAGTAAAAGTAGAGTCTGCCCAGATAGTAGCTGTTTTCTGAAGAGTCTCCGTCCATTACTCCGGCTTCGGCACCCACGGATGTCTGTGACTGGCCATAAAGATTCAACACCAGGGCCATATATTGGCTGGTTTCCCGGCGTACATCGTAGGTATAGTGATTCAGCTTCAGGCCCGCATCAAATCCATGAAACTGCTGCCAGATGACGTCGCCGCCCACGATGGTCAGAATTTCGTCTGTATCCTGGAGGTAACTCAGGGTCTGAGAACCGGACCCACCGGAAAAGTAATCCCCATATTGAAACATCTGATAGTGCGCTTTGAGCGAAAACTGATTGATGTAAAGATCGGCTGCATAGGAATGCTCACCCCAGTCTTCGGTCTCAAAATTCCAGAATGACAGGCCTGCAATAGCTATGTAATCAAATAGGTACAGTGAAATATCGGCGCCCATTTTATTGTCGATAGTATTATTGTCATTGCTCAATTGTTTATACGAAACACCGAGTTCACCCGGAAAAAACTGCTCAAACGCCAACCGCCCGCCATAGGTGCTGTCGCCTGCATTGCTTTCTCTTTCAAAAGCCCTTATGACGGTTTCCGAAGAAATGTTGAACTCAGAGGCATTGGAAGTCTGCGGATATGAGATTAGAATCAGTATAAAAAAAAAGATCCTATGGGGGGGTATCGATATGCGCAAAATACTGATTTTCCGCTCAAGGGTTGATGGTTTTCCTGATATCAGTAATGCGTCGCAGTATATTTTATAGTTAGTATCTCGTCAAGCAAAGAGGCATCAACACACATACCCTCTGAGGTGAAACCCGCATGTCTTGCGGATCATCAGCCGGGGTTCGAGCATGATCTTATTAACCAGCCGGGGTGTATTTTTTTCGATCTTGTCGATCAGAATTCTGGTGCCCATGACGCCCATGTCATATTTTTTCTGGCTGATAGTGGAAAGGTCCACCCCGGTTAGAGAGGCCATTTCGATATCGTCGATACCGAGCAGAGCCACATCTTCGGGTATCCGCAGCCCCTCGCCCAGCAATGCCTCCCTGACGCCCAGGGCCATGTGGTCATCGTGCACGAAAAAAGCTTCGGGCCTCTCTTTCAAGCCAAGCAGATGGTGAGCAGCTTCGAATGCACGTCTTCGCGACCAGCCGCACTCGACAACAAGCTTTGGGGCCGGGGCAACATCGAACGCTGCCAGGGCATCCTTTTCCCCTTGTCGGCGCAAGGCAGCGGTGGAGGTGTTCAGCGCACCGGTTAGAATCGCGATGCGGGTGTGGCCCATCCGCAACAGGTGCTGCATACCCTGATAGCCACAGGCATAATTATCCAGGACAACATAGTCGGTTTTACTCTCGATGGCCGGGTTCATTACAAAGCGGTTGATGCAGACAAAGGGAATATCGGCATCGATAAGAGGCTGGAGATTGGGGTCGTCGACAGTCACGGTGGAGAGAATGACGCCGTCCACACCTTTGGCCCTCAAGGCATCCAAGGCATGTTTCTCCTTTTCCAGGCTGCCGCTGGTATTGCACAAAAGGAGGCTGTAGCCCATTTCGGTCGCTTTTTCCTCGACCCCCAGGGCCAGTTCGGGGAAAAAAGGGTCGGCGATATTGCGCAGGATGAGGCCGATGGTATGACTGGGTTGGCCGATCAGCTGTTTGGCGGCAGAATTTGGCCGGTAATCCATCTTGCGGGCTATTTTTTGAATTTTCCGCCTGGTTTTTTCACTGACCCCAGGGCGGTTGTTCAAAGCCAGGGATACCGCCCCGGCAGACACTTTGGCCGCCAGGGCGATATCTTTTATGGTGGGGTTGGATTTCACGATAAAATACGATCTTTCATTTGGGACCAGGCACAAATGACACAAAGGCAATTTCTTTCACGCTAATAGTAAACACGGTTCTCTGAGCCTCCGCGGCCTCTGCCTGCCCCATGAAATCGTTATTTCTTTTATTTCATCGGGGTGAGAGATATCAAGCGTCGATTTTCGCAATTCCCGCTTCCATGACGGCGAGCCCTTTCTCCAGCTGTTCGTTGGTAATCACGAAGGGCACCAGGGTACGGATGATATTGCCGTAGGTTCCACAGCTCAGGGCCACCACACCATTGGCGTGGCAGTGTTTTACGAGTTTAAGCGTTTCGTCGGCAGCAGGGTCCCCGGTCTGCGTGTTCACCAGTTCCAGGCCGATCATGGAGCCCTTGCCTCTTATGCTTTTGACGATTGCGTACTTTTTCTGCCACGCTTCGAACCGGGCCCACAATTTATTTCCCAGGGCAACCGATTTTTCCAGCATGTTTTCTTCTTCGTATACGTCCAGAACCGCCAGGGCAGCTGCGCAGGCTACCGGGTTTCCGCTGTATGTGCCGCCCAGCCCTCCCGGGTGAACGACGTCCATGATCTCGGCTTTGCCAACGACAGCGGCAAGCGGCATACCAGCGGCCAGGCTTTTTGCCGTGGTGATAAGGTCCGGTTCTACGCCCCAGTGCTCGATGGCAAACATTTTACCGGTACGTCCCATGCCGCTTTGAATCTCGTCCGACACGAACAAAATGCCATTGTCATGGCAGATCTTGATCAGTTCCTGAAAATAATCGTCAGGGGGCACAATGAATCCACCCTCCCCCTGCACCGGTTCCGCAATCACGGCAGCAACGGCTTCCGCGTTGACATTTTTGATAAAAAAGTCTTTGAGTTTGTCAGCGCCGACTTCATCACCAAATGGCATGCGGTAGACTTCGGGGCAGAACGGCCCGAATCCAAATTTATACGGTTTGATTTTGCTGGTCATGGTCATGGTCAACTGGGTTCTGCCGTGATAGGCGTTATCAAATACCACCACCGCCGGGCGTTTGGTGTAATAACGTGCAATTTTTACGGCATTCTCCACGGCTTCGGCACCGCTGTTGCAGAAAAACGCTTTTTTTGCAAAATCGCCGGGCGTAAGCCGGCACAGTCTTTCCGCCAGAGCCACGGCCGACGCGTAGGGATTGACCATAAAACAGGTGTGGACCAGTTTTTCAGCCTGGGCCTTGATGGCGTCCACAACCTTCGGGTTGCCGTGCCCGATATTCATCACGCCGATGCCGCAGGCGAAATCGATGAATTCATTGCCCTCCACATCCGTCAGCAGCGCACCTTTGGCTGACTCGATGTAGTTCAGGGACACATTGCTTACACCATCCGAAATGTATTTGCTTTTCCCGGCGCCAAGATCCTGATTTGTTGCATTAGCCATGCTATTCCTCCTTGTGATTGGGTATGGATTTACTTAAAGGTTTTAGTTAAATTTATTTGTCTTCAATATATTAATTATATAGCTAAATTCATAAATAGCTGTCAATGAATAATTAAATTTATTTTATTCCAACATTAAAAACCTGGTCCTTTGGGCCAGGTCAGAGCCTATGCGCTGCCAAAATAAATAATTTAAAGTGTCAAGTGATCTAAAATTATAAGTGATCTAAAGTTGATGAATCGCTACGCTCTGCCATTTATAAAAAAGATAGAAATCCTTAACTTTAGGCACTTTAGTTCACTTTAGACACTCATATGTTATGGCGTAGATACTCCCTTCCAGGGAGTATCTAGTGCCGGGCCCTCTGGACCAGGGCATCTATTATTTACTATTATTTAACCTTGACAATGTGCTTATTCAGTGGATAAGATAGCTAAAACGTTATAGTTAATTAATTTTGAGCCTGTCAAACATCATAAAGGAGAAAAAGATGAAGGGACAATATGATCGCATATTGAGAATCGATGTCAGCCGGCAAAAATACTGGACGGAAACCGTGGACAGCACCATCTACGAAAAGTATCTGGGAGGCAAGGGCCTGGCCTCTTACCTGCTTTACACGCTCAATCCTCCTGAAGTCGATCCTCTGCATGCGGACAACTGTCTGATATTTGCCACCGGGCCCATTACCGGAAGCCGCATCTGGGGTAGTTCACGGTACGGCGTGTACACCAAATCACCTCAGACCGGTCTTTATTCAGAATCTTATTCCGGGGGCAGAGTGCCCGAGGCCATCGACTCGGCCGGTTATGACGCCATCGTCATCCAGGGTGAAAGCGCTGATCCCATTGTCCTGGGTGTCCACCCGGACGAGGTGCTTTTTCACCCGGCAGCTGATTTGTGGGGCCAGGAAACCTATGACACCGAGGACGCGATCCTGCAACGCTACAGCCAGCCGGATAAGGGTTTCAGGAAAGCCGGGGCGGTTGTTATCGGACCGGCTGCTGAAAAATTGGTGCGCTTTGGCGTGATTAAAAATGATCATTGGCGCTCCGCCGGTCGCACCGGCGTGGGAACTGTTCTGGGCGCCAAGAAGATAAAAGGCCT
>JAFDAT010000235.1 GCA_019313725.1 Deltaproteobacteria bacterium | reverse complement strand
CTGTGGACGGCAATTATCCTGGCATCTATCGGTGTTCTTTTGAATCGGTGGGTCATGGTGCTCCAGGTGCTGGCGGTTCCGGTGCTGACGTTTGAAACCTGGAATATGTATTTTCCCAGTTGGCAGGAAATCGCGACCACCATACTTCCCATTGCCTATGGCATCATCCTGGTGATGATATCATACCGTTATATGCCGATTTTCCCGCAGGAGGCCGAGCTCAACCCAATCGAGGAGCCCGAGACGGCGGTGACGCAGGACACGGAAGCCGGAGAAGAAGCGAAATTAGCACAGGAAGCCGAGCTGGCGCCGGCTAAAGGATAGGAGGGTAAAATGTTTCCTTTCAGTTTTGAATGGGTATGGGACACGGTGCATGTGGTTTTTCATGGCGGTCTGTGGTATGCGATGTCGATTATGGGCATGGGCATGACCTTCTGCATTATCAAAGCAGCCGTTGACACCTACCAGGGCAAAGGCGGCCATCACTGAGTCTCGTCTGATAACAAGTCTGAAAGCGCCTGTCCTGCACGAATTTGCGGGGAGGCGCTTCTTTTTTTAGGATTCAAGGGGCCAAGGATTCGAGTGACACGAAGTGAAGCGTCAGGTATTGAATTATGGACAAGATCATAGTTACAGGCGGTAAACGCCTCGAGGGCGAAATCAAGGTAAGTGGCGCTAAAAACGCCGCCTTGCCCATTCTGATATCATCGCTGCTGGCGGATGGGTGGAATACATATCGTAATGTACCCCGGCTCATGGATATTGAGAGCACCAAGGTGCTGTTGTCCAATCTCGGGGCGGAGATCGAAACCGATGGCGATACGGTGCGTATTAACGCCCAGGGTTTTCACAACCACGAAGCCCCATATGACCTTGTCCGCAAGATGCGGGCCTCGATACTGGTGTTGGGGCCCATCCTGGCACGGCTTAAAAAGGCCAGGGTGTCACTTCCGGGAGGATGTGCCATCGGGGCCAGGCCGATCAATCTGCACCTGAAAGGGCTTGCCCGGCTGGGAGCGGCCATCGATCTGAAGCACGGATATGTAGAAGCCAAAGCGCCGCGACTGAAGGGCAACGAGATCTATTTTGACGTCACCACCGTGACCGGAACGGAGAACCTGTTGATGGCGGCTGTACTTGCCGAAGGGACCACCGTGCTGCGCAATGTCGCCCGTGAGCCCGAAGTGAAAGCCCTGGCAGACGTGCTGGTTCAAATGGGAGCCGATATCTCCGGTGCCGGTACTTCCATGATGGTGATAAAAGGGGTTCCTGAACTCAAGCCGGTATCCGTGAGCATACTACCCGATCGGATCGAAACCGGTACCTTGATGGTCGCAGCGGCGTTGACCCGTGGCGAGGTCGTCCTGACCGGGTGTGAGCCCGGCCATCTCGAGGCGGTCATCCACAAACTGCGGCTCACGGGTGCGGAGGTGATTACCGCAGGATCGCGCATAAAGGTGTCCGGTCCGGCCGAAATTTCGAGCGTCGACGTCAAAACCCTGGCATATCCCGGGTTTCCAACGGATATGCAGGCTCAGTTCATGGTGCTCATGTCCATGGCCAAGGGGCTCAGCATCATTTCGGAAACTATTTTTGAGAACAGGTTTATTCACGTCAGCGAGTTGAAGCGTATGGGCGCTGATATCAACATATCCGGGGATACCGCGCTGATAAAGGGGGTTCCTCGACTCGGTGGAGCCCCGGTCATGGCGACCGATCTCAGGGCCAGTGCATCACTGGTGCTGGCGGGACTGGCAGCCAAGGGAACAACTGAAGTTCGCAGGGTTTACCATCTGGACCGCGGCTATGAATCTCTCGATAAAAAACTTGCCCTTCTGGGTGCCGACATTCATCGCGAAAAGGAGTGATGAGGCGCTCTATCGTCCACTTATTTGTCTTGTCGCGGCACTCATACCCGGTGTCCTGGCAGGGACCACATTTCCGGGCCATCTTTGGACTGCATTCCTGCTCGCTTTTACGAACATCATCCTCATTGGCATATGCGTGAAACGGGGAAAGCCCGCCGTTATTCTTCCGTTGGTGCTTTTTTTCATACTCGGATACCTGTCGATCCAACCGTGGGTGTGGCCCCGGTTTTCCGACAACCATCTCACACGGTATACTGACGGCAAGGTCTACAGGCTGACCGGTATTATTGACGAGATACCCAGGGTGTCCGACAGAAGAACCCGGTTTATTCTTCGGGCCCAGGCCCTCGATGTGAACGGATCCCTTCGCCCGGCAACCGGAAGAATACGGATATCCGTTACCGGGAATCCCGGCTTGCTGCAAAAGGGTGATGAAATCGTTCTGGACACAAAGATACGGCCGGTTCACAATTTTAACAATCCGGGTGGATTTGATTACCAGCGCTACATGTCGTTTAAGAAAATCTGGGTGACCGGGTACGCCCGCGCAGGAAAAATCGAAATTCCAAAACCAGACCCGCCCCACAGAAACGCTACCCTCCTGCAGCGTCTGCGCAGGTCTATTTCCGACAAGATCGATGGGTTGCCTTTTGCAGAAACCGACACGTCAACGCCTGTTAAACGGGTTATGAAAGCACTGCTCATCGGCGATCGAAATGCACTGACGCCACAGATAAGGGAAATTTTCAACCGTTCAGGAACCAGCCATCTTCTGGCCATCTCCGGTTTGCATGTCGGCATTGTCGCCGGCGCGGCCTTTTTCATATTCCGATGGGCGTTGTCATTTTTCAAACCACTGCTATGGCTGGGGCGGACGAGAACGGCCGCGGCCATATTGTCCTTTTTCCCGGTCATGGGATATGGTCTCATGGCCGGCATGTCTCCATCCACTCAAAGGGCGGTCATCATGGTGACCGTTTTTCTGATGACATATCTTTCCGGCAGGGACCAGGACATGATCAATACCCTGGCCGTGGCGGCACTGGTCATCGTCGCCATCCACCCACCCACCCTGTTTTCCATTTCATTCCAGCTCTCCTTTACGGCCGTTTTTGCAATTGTTCTGGGGATTTCAAAACTGGTGCCCGCTAGGGAAAAGAACAGGCGTTGGTGGCAAAGCATGGCAGCCAGAACAGGGATGCTTTTTATGGTGTCCGTATGTGCCACAATCGGTACGCTGCCGATTGTCATGTATTACTTCAACCAGGTCTCCCTTGTGGGCGTGGTTGTCAACGTTATCGCCGTGCCCCTGGTCGGCTTTATTGTCGTGCCGGTGGGACTGGTATCGGTTTTAATTGCCATGCTCTACCCGCCTGCGGCGGCAATAGGTTTTTTAGTTTGTGCTCATGTCCTAGCGTTGGCCATACATATCATCAGTTTTTTTGCAGCGCTTCCATTCGCGGCGGTAAAGACGGTGACACCCGGTATCCTGGAAATGGTCTGCTATTATATTATTCTCTGGGGGGCGGTAACCCTGGTATCCGGCGCTAAACGTAACCTGCAGGATGGTTTTGTCCGCAAATGGCTGCCGGCTGCGGTATTGGCAGCCGTAGTTATGCTGGGTGCGGATGTACTGTACTGGGTAAATGAACGCTACCTGGCAAAAGACCTTAGGGTGACGATTCTTGATGTCGGCCAGGGCAGCGCCGCCCTTCTCGAACTGCCCAAAGGTTATAACATCCTCGTTGACGGCGGGGGATTTTCAGACAATACCACCTTCGATGTGGGGGCCAGGATAGTCGCGCCCTATTTGTGGAAACGTAAGATCAGAACCATTCACAGCATTGTGCTCTCTCATCCCAACAGCGATCATCTGAATGGGTTGACCTATATCGTCGAACATTTTAATGTAAAGAACGCTTGGACCAACAATGAAACTTCCCGGAGCAAGGGGTATCGAATATTCGCCGAGACACTTAAACGCAAAGCAGTGTTCTGCCCACGGTATGAAGATCTGCCCCGAACACGCTCGATCAACGGGGTTGAGTTGGTATTTCTTTACCCTGAAAAGGGTTTTCTTGAGCGTCGGAGCGTAGAACCATGGCGCAACGCCAACAACAACTCTCTGGTCTTGCAGGCAAGCTATGGTGACCATGATTTTTTGTTTCCCGGCGATATCATGGCTGACGGTGAGGCGGCGCTTCTTAAACTCAACCCGGGTGTACTGGAAAGTTCGGTCTTGATTGCGCCACACCATGGCAGCCAATCATCCAGTACAGCCGAGTTTGTTCAACGCGTGGATCCCGGTATTGTGGTAATTTCTGCCGGATGGAAAAACCGGTTCCGGTTTCCCCACGAAAAGGTCCTGGGCAGATACGCCCGGCAGGGAAGCCGGATTTACCGAACCGATCTTGACGGTGCTGTCCGCCTGGACAGTGACGGGGAGACCCTGCGGGTGAGACCGACGATAGAACGTGGTCCGGGTGCCGGTTAAAAAATTACCATTGATTATTTTTGGATCATCTCCCGATCAGTTGTAGTATTGTTGGATTGAGTGATCCAAATCAAAATCGGGATCGCTATCGAAATCGAAACAAGAGGACACTTGAACACAATAAGCTTGAAAATGAAAAAAACCAGCTCCAGCATAAACACTGTTTCAGAAACAACCCGCCAGATAGAAGCGCTCTTCCATCCTGAGTCAGTTGCCATTGTAGGGGTTCCCAGGGGACTGAAGACGGGGAGGCTTTTTCTGACAGCGTTTCAAGACCAGAAATTTCCTGGTCAAATCTTTCCCGTCAACCCTAATGCTGAAGAGATCGATGGGCTTAAAGTCTACCCCGACATTCTGTCCATACCTGCAGCGGTGGACCTTGCCATTGTGCTGGTGCCCAGCCGTTTCACCCTTTCCGTCATCAAGGATTGTGTCCGGAAGGGGGTGAAGGGTGCCGTACTTTTCACGGCGGGTTATGGTGAAACCGGGGAGGAGGGGCGGCGGCTGCAGCATGAAATAGTGCAGGTTGCCCGATCCGGCGGCATGCGTCTGATCGGGCCGAACGGCATGGGTTTGTATGCCCCTGAGTCGGGTCTCTCTTTTTTTCCGGAACTGTCCAGGCAATCTGGAAATATCGGGCTCGTTTCCCACAGCGGATCGTTGGCCAACATCCTGGGGCGCATGGCGTCCCGGAAAGGGCTCTATTTCAGCAAGGCGGTCAGCATCGGCAATGAATGCGACCTCTCCTGCCCGGACTTTATCAATTATTTTGCCCAGGATGCATCTACCGGGGTGATTGGTGCTTATATTGAAGGGATTAAGGATGGACCGGCCTTTTTGTCGGCGATTCGCAATGCATCTATGTCCAAACCGGTCATTATATGGAAGCTGGGCCTCACGCAGGCGGGATCGAAGGCTGCCGCATCGCATACCGGTGCATTGGCGGGTTCCGCCGAAATATGGGCTGCCGTGGCAAAGCAGACAGGAATCTTGAGCGTCAGCGGGTTTGAAGCGTGGCTCGACGCGCTGATGGCTTTTTCACTGCTGCCCGATGGTATCGGCAGGCGTATGGCGATTATTTCCGGGCCCGGTGGTCTGGCGGTTTCTGCGGCGGAAGCGTGCAGTGCGAACGGGCTTTCAATGGCAGTCTTGTCGGCTGATACCAGAGCTACGCTGGCTAAACTGGTGCCGCCGACAGGGACCAGCACCGCGAACCCCATCGATGTGGGACTGTCCGCGTCCCTGGATATCGACATTTATATCCAGGCTGCCCGGATAGCCGCCAGGGACCCCGGCGTGGATGCGGTTGTGGTCATTGGCATCGGACTGAATCAGGAAACCAATGCTCAGTATACGGATGGCATGCTGAACGTGCAACAAACATCTGAAAAACCGCTTGTCATGGTGGGCATTCCCGGGTTTGATGAGGATATGGCCAGCCGCTTATGTAA